>NZ_JANPCM010000557.1:0-12520 GCF_031430955.1 Ferruginibacter sp. | reverse complement strand
ACTCTACCGTACTTCTCCCGGCAAATGGTTAATGGAAAAAAGATTACAGCATGCCAAATACCTTATTACAACGGCTGGTAAATCTGTAAGCGATACTGCTTTTGAAAGCGGCTTTGAAAGCGTGTCGCATTTTAGCAGGGCTTTTAGCAAACAATTTGGAACAACTCCGTCTGCACTAAAAAAACAGGAGCCATATTGAGCTCTTGAGTCAAGCAATTGAACTTTACAGTAAACCCATTTGAAAAAAGGTGCTATAGTTTTAATAAACTAAAATATACGATATGAATCCAAACAAAACACTCTGGGAAAAAGGAGACTTTACACAAATCGCTCAGGTAATGCGGCAGAGCGGTACAGCACTGGTGGACACATTAGGAATCACTAAAGAATTATCTATTCTTGATCTTGGTTGCGGAGATGGTACAACTGCAATACCCGAAGCAAAATTGGGCGCAAAGGTATTGGGCGTGGACATAGCCAGTAATTTGGTGGCAGCGGGAAATAAGCGGGCAAAAGCAGAAGGATTAAGCAACTGCAGTTTCCAGGAAGGCGATGCAACCGCACTCACCGATTTACAAGATAAAAGTTTTGATTTAGTGGTGAGCATCTTTGGTGCCATGTTTGCGCCGAAACCATTTGAAGTGGCGAAAGAAATGGTACGTGTTACCAAACCCGGGGGACGCATTGTAATGGGCAATTGGATACCCGGAGATCCTACACTGGTAGCTCAAATATTAAAGATCAGTTCTGCCTATACGCCACCCCCGCCCGATGGCTTTATTAGCCCGATGTTATGGGGTATACCAGATCATGTTACCGAACGTTTTGTGCAGGCAGGTATACCAAAAGAAAGAATTGAATGCAGTAATGATAGTTTTACGTTTAACGCACCTTATGCACCATCACAATTGCTGAACAACTTTAAAAACTACTACGGCCCTACAATGAATGCATTTGAAGCGGCTGAAAAAAATGGCAAGGCAGTAGAATTGCTACACGAACTGGAAGCGTTATTTAATAGTCAAAATAACGGTGGCGATAATAATACTACTTCTATCACAGCTACTTTTTTGAGGGTAACGGTTACACGATAAAATATTTTTTTGTGTAAGTTTTTTTTGAGTAGATGTTTGCACCTTTTAATTTAGTAATTTTTCGCCTATGGTATTAGTCCGTAGTACATCGCCGACACTGTTTGGTGTGCAGGGTAAAAGAAGAAGTTTCGGCAGCAATTGATGCTGTTAACGATTATTGCTTTCACCATAGATTTAAACGATGCAACCACTTTAATAAATCTTATTTTCGTCTTTATAAAAACCAAATATCTTCGAATCTTCAATTTTATTTCCATCATTTATATGTTCAACATCTCATTAAAAAGTTCAGCACTCGCTGTTGTACTATCAGTAACAGCAGCAACCGCAATTGCACAAAAAGTACAAGAACCAAAACCATGGTCAGAAGAATGGGCAAAGCCTTATCAGCCCTTTCGGATTGCAGGCAACCTTTATTATGTGGGCACGTACGATTTGGCTTGTTACCTTATTACCACCCCACAGGGAAATATATTGATCAATACCGGGTTGGCGGCTTCTGCAGCACAACTAAAAAATAATATTAAAACACTGGGCTTTAAATTTTCTGACATAAAAATATTATTAAACACACAGGCACATTACGACCATATGGGTGCCATGGCTTTTATTAAAAAGAAGACCGGTGCACAACTGATGATAGATGAAAAAGATGCAGATGTATTGAAAGATGGAGGCAGCAGTGATTATGCATTGGGTGGTAAAGCCAGCACTTTTAAACCGGTAACTCCTGATCGTTTATTGCATGATGGCGATACCATTACATTAGGTAATATGCAACTGGTAATGTTGCACCATCCAGGACATACTAAAGGCTCCTGCAGTTTTTTGTTTACCGTAAGTGATGAACAAAAATCGTATAAAGTTCTTATTGCAAATATGCCTACTATTGTTACAGACAGTTCTTTTACATCAATCAACAGTTATCCTGCAATAGCGGCTGATTATGCTTATACTTTAAAGGCCATGAAAAATATTTCCTTCGATATTTGGTTGGCATCTCATGCCAGTCAGTTTAACATGCACAGCAAACATCAACCCGGCGATGCTTATAACCCTGCTGCATTTATTGACCAGCCCGGTTATGACGGTGCGATAAACGACCTTCAAAAAAAATATGAGAAGAAGATGAAAGAGAATGAATAACAGGAATAATGAATAATATTTTTATGGCTGCCATTATTTGCCCCAATTATTATCTTCGCCGCCTTTGGGTGTGCAAAGCAGCCATAAATATTGCTCAATAATTAAGGCTCTTTTCCTTTCGTAATTAATTAAAGATTAAACGGCAACCATTTTTAATTTAGGCTTGTAATACATTATTCCTTTAAACTAAAAATTTTACATCCCTAATGCCCACCCTTGCCGGTAACTTCTTTTTACAAATTGATTGGCATCATCAAAATTGGTAATTTTCATATTGGGGCCATCCCATAATAATTTTATTCCTCTGCCGGGATAATCAAAACCAGCAGTACCGTTAGGTTTATTTTTTCTTACATCATAACTTCTTATAGCAAGGTTACCCATTAAAACGGTTTCGGTTAGCGGCCCGGCAATACTAAATGGCGAACTTAAATTATTTGCTTCTTTACTGTTATAACCGGCAATACATGCTTCTACCCACTGTTTGTAATGGCCGTTTACGCCACCCGGCACCCTTGCAATAGTTACCGGTGTTTTAACTTCTTTATTACGGCTTAGTGGTAATAATCTTGCATTGGCACCATAAGTATCACACATCATTTTACCTTTTGTGCCTTCAAAAATTACACCGTTGCCGCCATCACCCATTTGTTCGTTAGCACCTAATTCATCGGGCCGCTCGGGTTGTATGCCACCATCCATCCAATGCATATCAATATGTCCCTTGCCTTTTTTATCATTAAATTTTAAAGTTACATGCGATGCTGCCGGTGCACTTTCAGGAAAATATCCCCTGCGGAATGGCCCGGTATAATAAGAACTTACGCTGCATGCCGCTTCAGTTGGGTAGCCAAGCCCCAGTACCCTGAAAGGCGCTTCAATTAAATGACAGCCCATGTCTCCTAATGCACCAGTACCATAATCCCACCAGCCACGCCAGTTAAATGGTGCAATATTCTCAACATAATCTTTTTGTGGTGCAGTACCTAACCAAAGGTTCCAATCAAGTTCCGAAGGTACTGGTGCAGTTTTAGCAGGCCATGCAATTCCCTGCGGCCACACGGGCCTGTCAGTCCACACATGCACATCATGCACATGGCCAATAACACCTGCATTATACCATTCCATCAGTTGCCTTACGCCATCGCCGGAAGAACCCTGATTGCCCATTTGCGTAACCACTTTATATTTTAGTGCCGCTTCGGTTAGCATTCTTGCTTCATAAATGTCATGCGTAAGCGGTTTTTGTACATACACATGTTTGCCCATTTGCATAGCTGCCATTGCCTGTATGGCATGGTTATGATCTGGTGTGGAAACAGAAACGGCATCAAAATTTTTACCTTCTTTTTCCAGCATCTCTCTAAAATCTTTATAATATTTTGCTTTTGGAAAACGCTCCCTGCTTTTTGCAGCCTGTCTGTCATCAACATCACATAAAAAAGCAATATCGGCTTTACCGCTTTTAAAAAATTCATTAAGGTCGCTTTCGCCTTTGCCGCCTGCACCAATACCGGCAACAATTAACCTGTCGCTTGGAGCAACAAAACCACGGCCTCCCAACACATGGCGGGGAATAATATAAAACCCGGCGGCAATTGCTAAACTATTTTTTATGAAGGACCTTCTTGATTTATTCTCTGCTGTAATAATTTTTTTCTTTTTCATATTTATTAAACAATTAATTTAAAAGTAGATTTTGAAATTTAATTTAATGCATTTTCTTAAAAACAGCCTCTTTTTTTTAAATAATTTCAAAATAAGAATATTTAAAAGAAACAAGCTATAAGTTACTTACTTTTACAAAAAATATCTCCATGAAACTATTTGTTGCAGGCTTACCTTATGATTTAGATGACGCTGAGCTGGAAGAAATATTTGAGAAATTTGGCACCATTGCTTCTGCAAAAGTGGCTATTGATAAAGAAACCGGAAAAAGCCGTGGCTTTGGTTTTGTTGATATGCCCGACCGTACGGAGGCTAAAGATGCGATGGACAGTCTTAACGAGATCTCCTTAGGTAAAAAACCTTTAGTTATAAAAGAAGCTGAAGAACGCAGTGGCCCACCACAAAACCGTGGCGGCGGTGGTGGTTACAATGGCGGTGGCAATAGTGGTGGTGGTAGCGGTTACCGTGGTGGCGGTGGCGGAAACAGCGGCGGCGGTGGATATGACAGAGGTAGTAATCCCCGTGACAGGAACCGGTATTAATTGCTGCATTTCTGCAAATAAAATAATCAACAAATTTTGGTGTAATAATTTTGCCGTACAGCGGCGAAATTATTTATGCAATAACTTTTAAAAATACAACATGAGCGAAACAGTACTTACAAAAGGCGAAATACATACTAAAAAAGGGGTTTTACAATTTGAATTATACGATGATGATGCACCCATTGCTGTAGCTAATTTTAAAAAATTAATTAGCGAAGGGTTTTATAATGGTTTAACTTTTCACAGGGTGATTCCTGATTTTATGATACAGGGCGGCTGCCCTAACGGTACAGGCGCAGGCGGGCCAGGTTATACCATTAACTGCGAATTAAAGGGTGCTAAACAACAGCACGACAGGGGCGTACTATCGATGGCGCACAGGGGGTTAAATACCGGTGGCTCTCAATTTTTTATTTGTCATAACAGAAGTAATACCAAACATCTTGATGGGGTGCACACCTGTTTTGGTAAAGTAACCGGTGGTATAGATATTATTGATGAAATAAGAGGAGGAGATGTTATGGAGAAAGTGATAATTGTTTAACAAAGATTAATACATGCTTAAAATAAAACAGGCCGGTTAATTACTAACCGGCCTTATCATTGCAGTTAATATTTTTTATAAACTTATTACACTGTTGGTACCACCAAATTCATTAGCTTGTTCGCTGTCGGCTTCAGGTTCGTTTACCCAGGTAGTTTCGTTAACCCTGTATTTAAACTGGTGCTGGCTGTTTTTTGGTAAAGATACATCGCAGGTAAAACTGCCATCTTTTTTCTTACTCATTATAATTGAGTTTTCCCAGTCGCTGTTTAAGCCAAGCACTTCAACAGTTTCTGCATCTTCTGCAGTAAACACAAATTTTACTTTGCAATAATCTTTGGTTTTAAAATAAGTCTTTTGTAGCATTTGTTTTCTTTTAAATTAATAAATATAAATTGAATGTGCTGCTCAAGTAAGGTAAACACAAACAGTAAAAGTTCGTTCAGTTATAGCAGGCAGAGAAAACGCTTCGTTAAGCAATTACGGGTTACAAATTTTGTACCGTACTTATAATAAGCAAAATATTTGCAGATATTATTTTCTTGCTGGTTAATACCATTTATTTAAAAAGGTAACCCTGTAATAAAAAACAGGTTAAACACAGTTTATTAAAACAGAAAAAAAACTTATAAGCACTTTTAAAAAAGCACTTATAAGTTTAGTTTTAGTTGTAGTTTTTCCGGGGGTTTATAATATTACCACGTCGTTTTCATTAACGGTAGTTTTTTCAACCAATATAGTACTTGCCGAAAACGTTTTGCTGTAAGTTTTGTTACCTGATAAAAGTTTAAAGTTAAGCTCCTGGCCATCTTTCTTTTCAATTTTAAAAGTCCGCGGCTTTAAATTTTTTCTCAGGCTTTGAGAATACAATTCGCCTTCTTCTTTGTCATTAATTTTTAACATGGCAAAATTGCTGTTACCGGTGTTGATTTCTACCTCAAAGTAAAGATAATCTTCTTCGTTACCAATGTACTTTACAGTAAAAGGTTCGTTTGCCGCAGCTGGTTTAACTGTTTGCGCTGCGGCTGAAGTTGCAAATAAAATTACTGCAACAATTGCTGTGGTGATGTTTTTTAAATTTTTCATTTTGTTTTAGTTTAACGGTTAATTAATATTTGTTTTTTAAGGTTACCTGATTTTATTTATTATTAACCGGTTATAACAACAGTTAACGTTTATAAAATCACATTCATGCAGCAGGCTAATTGTTGTTGATTATTTCTGTATAGCAGGCAAACGGATAAGGTGCGTACGGCAACTTTTAATGTAAGAAACAGTGGCTGCAGGTTTTTAAATTTTTAATATCCTGTTTATTTTTGGAGCACTGATTAATTCTGATGTAAACATACACTGCTTTTTTGTTGGCTTTAAACCAGGTTTTTGCAAATTTTATTACTCCAAAATTGTTAAATATTTTGATAAACCCTTGCTGGTATTGAGTTGCAGTAATTTTTTTTTATTATACCCAACGCATTTTTTAATTATAAGAAAAGGTAAAAATACCTTTTGGATTACCAGAATATTTATTTTATGAACTTAACTCTATAAAAAAATGAGAATTATTCCTTAAAAGTTTAATCACATTTTTTTCACAATAGGCATTTATGCTTGAGTAAATTGACTTAATATAGTAATTTTAAAAAAATATTTTACCCAAATGTTCCCTTTTTGCTCCAAACGCTTGTTAAGCATAGTAACTGTATTGCTGCTAAGTACCCTTTTCGTCTCTGCCCAAAGTAGTTTTAAACTTAAATATGATAACTCTGCGGTGTATGCTGGTATTGAGGTTGGCTCAAAAGGTGTAAAAATGAGTATTTTAGAAATTGGAAGAGGGGCACAAAAAAGCGGTGCTTTTAATATCTTAAAAGATACTTCAATAAATTCCGATTTTATTTCTTTCAATCCGCAAACATTTCATTCCACTGTTAATGGTTTTACTGCTTTGTATAACGCTGCTGTAAAAGACTATAATATTCCTTCAGATAAAATTTATACCGTTATCAGCAGCGGTGTAAAAGGCCAGGCAGAAAAGGATAATAAAGAATCCTGGATAAAAAATTTGATCGACTCTTTTAAAACAAAAATAAACGAACCGGCGAGGGAAGTTGATGTAATTGATGTGGTACAGGAAGCAAGGTTATCTCATATTGGCATTGTGCCGGAATCGAGAAGATACTCCACATTTTTAATTGATATTGGCAGCGGTAATACCAAAGGCGGATTTTTTCCAAATGGCGATACAAAATTTTTAAAACTTTTTCAATTGAACTGGGGAACAAAAAGTACAGCCAACGCAACAGAAAAAAGAACCGACGATGATAAAACTATTGAGAACTACAATAAGCAGTTGACAAGGGTGTTAACCGGTGCCGAAAATTCGGAAATAATTTATATGGTTAACGAAAGTGGTGCATACCCCATGAGTGATTACATTGCTTTTAGCGGCGGTATTGCATGGTCTGTTGCCACACTTATTTCGCCTGAGCTTATTGGAAATTCTGTTGTGCCGGTTACGTATGATGATGTGGTAAAACTTAATGAAAGAATGTATAAAAATTATGCTTCGCTTTCTGATGCTGCAATTTTAAAATCGATAACCGATAAAACTTTAGATAAAGAACTTATTGGCAAAGAAGTGAAAAGGGTTAACCAGGTTTTTGATCAAAAATCTTTAATGGCCGGTACAGGATTGCTGTTAAAAATTATGCGCCAGTTTGAAGGCGTTTACGAAAAGAAGCAATTCTTTTTGGTAAAAAATGGCCAGGTGGGCTGGATTTCTGCATATGTTGACCAGCATATCAATAAATAAATTTTAGTGGTTTGTTTTTTATGCAATTGTTTTTTCAACAATAATATACCTGGAATTTAATGAGAGATACAAAATCATTATCACTTTTATTATTATCATCGGTATTATTTTTATTGTCTATTATACTTTTATGTACCTGGGGCTATCAATACTATCATCAAATACAGGAAGATAAAACCAAAGCAATTGTTGTAAAAAATACACCGCCTGCTGTACCCGATGGTACAAGAGATTCCCTTTTAAATATTTACAAAGCCACATTAAACAGCCTCAACACCCGCTTTGATACAGCGTCATACTACACCGATTCATTAACAGGGAAACTGGATATTAATTTAAAAGAATTTTACAGGTTAAGAGATGAAATTGCCGTATTACTGCAGGATAAAAATGCTACTGTAGATATTAACCTTGCCCGAAAAAAAATTGGTGAGCTGCAGCAAAAAGTAGATTTACTAAAGTATAAGAATACAGATGTGGAAACCGAAAATAAAAAACTTAAAGCCATTTTAGAAGAGATGGCCAGGCAAACAAAAGGGATAGAACAAAATACTAAACTGATTGAAAAAGAAAATAATAATTTAGCCGAAAAAATAAACACCCTGGTTGCTGTAAGTGCGGCTAACCTTAATCTTTCGGCACTGGCAAATAACGATCAGCAGGAAACTACAGAAGCTGTGCAAACAGAAAAATTAGTAGGCTCGTTTACAGTTAAAAGTAACATGACCGCACGATGTGATATTGTTGTAGTTGTTGTGCAGCCTAATGGGCAGGTATTACAAAAATCTGCATGGGAATCGGGAAGTTTTGAAACACCCGAAGGCAAAAAAATTTACTCCTGTAAAATTCGCTGCGAAACTGCAAGGGGCGAAAATAAACAACTCAACTTTTCTTTAACGGCCGATAAATATCTTAAAGGAAAATACACCATGCAAATTTATCATAACGGTGTTTTAATTGGCCGCATGAATAAAACGCTGTCTTAAAAATAAATTCCTGTTATTAAAAATATTGCACTCAGCAGCATTAGTATTATCAGCAAAGGATAAATAAATTGCCACCACGCTTTTAAACTTACATTTACCAAAGCTAATGATGGTAATATTAAACCTGTAGGAGTTATAAATCCCATAATACCCATTCCAAATAAATAAGCATTTACAATTTCTCTGCCCGGTACATTTACCATAATGGCTAATCCGCCAATAATGGGCATGGTTAAAACTGCCATACCCGATGAGGAAGAAATAAATAAAGTAAACAGCAGGTATAAACCGAGTAATACTACAATAAATATAGCAGGTGGCATGCTGCCCACCAATTTAGAAGAATAAAATAAAATCGAATCGCTGATATGCCCGTCGTTTAAAACAATTGTAACGCCTCTTGCAACGCCAACAATAAAAGCTACGCTTAACAGGTCTGCCGCACCCTTTATAAATTCGGTGATAAAATCTTTTTCATTCATTTTTAATATAACTGCCAATAAAATAGCAGCAGCTAAAAACAAGGCCGACATTTCCAGCAGCCACCATTCAAAAAAAATAACACCGGTTATCATTGTTAAAAATGTGGCCAGAAAAAGAAGGAGTAATAATTTTGTCCGGGTATCTAAAACAGGTACTTCGCTATTTTTTGGGTCTAAATTTTCGTAAGGCGATTTTACAATTCCATCAACACGATAAACTAAAGAAGCCGCCGGATCTTTTTTAATTTTATTCGCATACCTCACAATGTACCAAATGGTAACAGCGGTAGAAATTGCAAACATCAAAATGCGTTCAGTAAAACCATCTCTCCAGTTTACGCCTGTGGCATTAGATGCTATTATAACAGAAAATGGATTACTGAAGGATGACATTGTGCCTAACTGTGTTCCTGCAAAAATTACTGCAACAGGTACAATCAAATCGTATCCTGCAGCCAAAAAAAGCGGCACCATTACAGGATAAAAAACTAATGCTTCTTCAGCCATGCCATAAGATGCACCGGCAAATGAAAATAAAAAGGTAAGAATAATAATTAGCCAGGCCTCTCTTCCCTTCATAGTATGTGTCAGCGATTTTAATCCTTTAATCATTGCGCCACTCTGGTGAAAAATATTCATAAAACCTCCAATCACCAAAATAAACAAAATGATATCAATAGAATCGTAAATACCTTTTAAAGGCGCTTGTAATATTTTAATAATTCCCTGACCATTTTTTTCTAAAGATTGATAACTGCCGGGAATAGATACCGGCTTTCGGATAGCACCGGTTGCAAAACTTTTTAATGCAATTTTTATTTGTAAACTGTCTAATGTTTTTTGTGTAAAAGGCAGGGTGGTTGTTTCGCCTTTGGCAGATAATACAGCAAAACTTTTGTTGTCATTTACCGATAATGTAGTATAACGTCCGGCTGGTACCAACCAGGTTGCAACAGCTGCAATTATAATTACCACCATTAAAATTGTAATAGGGGAGGGGATTTTTTTTAGGTTAGCCATGCAATTTTATTTAATGCTGATATTTAAAAGTAAACAAAAAAACATTCTCTGTATTTTTTAAAAGGTTGGCTACCTTCTATTCCGGAAGCAATCTGTATTTTAGCAGTATGAAAGCAGCAACAATAAATGAATTAAAACAGGAACTGCAAAATATTACTCCTGTAAAAATAACGGAACTCTGCCTGCGGCTTGCCCGTTTTAAAAAAGAGAACAAAGAATTGCTGACCTATTTACTTTTTGAAGCACATGATACCACTGCTTATATTGAAAACGTAAAAGCAGCAATGGATGATCAGTTTGAAGATATTAATAAGAGTAATGTTTATTTTATAAAGAAAACGCTGCGTAAAATTTTACGCACTGCCAATAAATACAGCCGCTACAGCGGTCTCGCCAATGTAGAAATTGAATTGCTACTTTATTTTTGTACAAGGATGAAAGAATTGAATATACCCATAAATAAAAACCCGGTGCTTACCAATATTTACAATGATCAATTAAAAAAAATAACTAAAACTGTTGCAACACTGCACGAAGATCTGCAATACGATTACCTGAGAGAAATAAACAAATTATAGTATTGGATTTTAAACTTTAAATTAGCGCAAAAATAAGCAGCAGATCAATATAAATTATGGCCAGTAAACGCAATGCAGCAATAGGATTTATTTTTGTAACACTCTTGATTGATGTTATTGGATTTGGAATTATCATTCCGGTAATGCCAAAACTTATCGCCGATTTAAAACAAGTTGATATTAGTACTGCTGCTAAATACGGCAGCTATCTTACGGTTGCTTATGCATTAACCCAATTTGTATTTGCACCCATTTTAGGAAATCTCAGCGATAAATATGGCCGCAGACCTGTATTATTATTTTCTTTGTTTGGTTTTGGAATTGATTATCTTTTTTTAGCATTAGCACCAACTTATGGTTGGCTATTTTTAGGAAGAATAATTGCAGGGATTACCGGCGCCAGTTTTAGCACGGCTGCAGCATATATTGCCGACATCAGTTTGCCTGAAAACAGGGCGAAAAATTTTGGAATGATTGGCGCCGCATTTGGATTAGGTTTTATTATTGGTCCGTTATTAGGAGGATTGTTGAGTACTTTTGGGCAACGTATTCCTTTTTATGCAGCTGCAGCATTAGCCTTATTAAACTGGGCTTATGGTTTTTTTGTATTGCCCGAATCTTTATCCAAAGAAAATCGCAGGGAGTTTAATTGGAAAAGATCAAACCCAGTAGGTACACTCCTGCACCTGCGAAAATTTCCATCTGTAACGGGGTTAATTGTTAGTGTACTGTTGTTGCAAATTGCATCGCATGCGGTAATGAGCAACTGGAATTATTTTACCATTCACCGCTTTAGCTGGAACGAAAAAATGGTAGGCATATCACTTGCAGTGGTAGGCATATTAGTTGCTGTAGTGCAAGGCGGTTTAACACGTTTTATTAATCCTAAAATTGGGAATGAAAAAAGTTTATACACTGGTTTAATATTGTATAGTGCAGGTATGTTATTATTTGGTTTAGCCAATATGAGTTGGATGATGTTTGTATTTTTAATTCCTTATTGCCTGGGAGGTATTGCCCAACCGGCCATACAAGCAATTATGGCGGGCAAAGTACCACCCAATGCACAGGGTGAGTTACAAGGTGCACTCACCAGCCTTATGAGTTTGGCTGCAATAATTGGCCCATTGGTAATGAACAATCTTTTCTTTTATTTTACACACAATGAAGCACCAATATATTTGCCAGGTGCTCCTTTTTTTCTCGGTGCTTTGTTAATGGCGGTAAGTGCCGTTATTGCTTTTAAAACATTGCATCAAACAAAAGCAGTTGAAATTGTATGATTAAAAATATTGCTGATTTTAAAAACGTTTTCTTCATTGGCATCGCCGGTGTGGGCATGAGTGCCATTGCACAATATTTAGCCGGGGTAGAAAAAAATGTTAGCGGCAGCGATCGTTATTTTAAAGAAAATGAATTTAATGAGACAAAAGAAAAATTAGAAGCTGAGGGAATAAAATGTTTTTTACAAAATGGCGAAGGCATCACAACCGAAACTGATTTGGTAGTAGTGTCAACGGCAATAGAAGACACTGTTGCAGAAGTACAAAAAGCAAAGCAATTAAACATTCCTGTTTTAAAAAGAAGTGAAGTGTTGTCGCTGATTGCGAAAAGCAAAAAAACGATTGCAGTTGGCGGTACCAGTGGC
>NZ_JANPCM010000556.1:0-14600 GCF_031430955.1 Ferruginibacter sp. | reverse complement strand
GGTGGCGGAAGGAAGCCCAATGAGCATTTAGTTAGCTATTGGGCTTTTGTTTCGCCTTGACAAACATCGCTGAACATTAGTAAGTTATATTTATCTTTAGTACAAGGCCAAACAGCGGTTCCGGGCGGAAGAATTTCAAATTCCACCACATCGCCAAGCGCTACCGTTGGTGGCAATTTTTAACGACAATACGATTCTAATAAAAATTTTAAATGGACACAAGCAAAGTTTGGTTTGACTTTATGGACTTGGCAAACGCCACGACAGAGCAAGGGCAAAAAATTGATAGGCATAAGCCAAGTATTCAAATCTTCTTTCAACCATCTTTTGACAATCATACTTTTTTACAACTTCAACTGTACAATGACATTTTAAAATGGTATCGTACAACCTGGCAAAAATTGATTGACGCACCAAAATTTAATGACCCAATTCAGAAATTAAAATTTATTGGGCAGGTAATCAAGCCAACAATTAAATATGAAAGCGGCGAGGCAGAATTAAAAATTGTAGGACACATACTTGAGTTTATAAAAACAATTTTAATTAGACCACGACTTGAGAAATGGGGAGGAATAATTCTTGACGGCAGCTTTTATACTTTGACAATAAGTGTAGAGAGTGTTGAGACAAAATACAAGTGGCATTATTTACCAGACGAGTGGACAGACCTACAAAAATTGGCAGATATGCTGGACGAATTAAATAATCAGCTATGACACAACTCGGTGGACTAAAACTGCCACCAACATTGGGTTTTGTGCAAGCAGGGCTTGACGTTCAAACTTCGGCTGTTTGCATCGCTGTACTTTGGTTCAGGCTGACGGAATTCTATTGGGCTTTTAGTTGTTATCTTGTACTTTTATTTCTTTATTGGGCTTCAGTTCCGGGCTGGACAATCAACAATGCCCTGCCTGCACAAAGCCCTGTTCGTTGGTGGCAATTAAACAGACGACCCTGAATGATGATAGGTTTGACAACAATACTTCAATCTGAACTGGACAAAATAAATTCACCAGTCAGACTTATGAAAAGTAGTGACACGACAATTAAAATGAATTTTGACGGTTGGGCATTTGCAAAAAATCACAGCCGAAATATTGATGTTTGCAGTTTTGTAGACAGCGAACAAATGCACCTTCAATTAGTAGACAGGGAAATTATTGCTGGACAAATTACAACAACTGATTTGACAGAAATTGCTTTTATAGTTGACTGTTGGCTTTTTAAAAACCAAACTGTCAGACAACTTAAAGATAAAAATAACGAGTTCAGCATTTCAGAAAAGTATTCAAACTTATTGACATTATCTATTGACGAAGTTTTAGAAAAAAGGTGGGCAAGTGAATATGAAAGAATTATAAAACGAGAGACACTTTTTAATGCTGACTTGTTTTTAGCATTAAAAGATAAGCTTGGTAATTTATTTCCGTTTTTTTGCCACGACAATTTATGGTTCAGCAATATTCTTGAACTTCCAAATGACAATTTTAAATCACCAATAATTTATTGCAATAAAGATACTTTTGAAATCGGACTAACTTTGGATAATTCACAATCAAACAAATCTTTTAAAACAAAAAACATAGACGTAGCAGTTGACAAGACAATAGAACTTTTGCCAACGAATTTTGAAGAAACAAGCAATCCGTTGACAAATTAACTGCCACCAACATGGGGTTTTGTGCAAGCAGGGCTTGACGTTCAAACTTCGGCTGTTTGTTGAGCAGTAGTTCCCGGCGGGACGTTCAATGAATTCCCCACCTGCAGCAATACTCAACGTTGTACGATACCTTAAACCAAAATCTTGCTCCCATTCAAGTTTGACATAAAACTCTTTTTATTTTTGTCGTTAGCTTTTATTCTTTCGACAATTATTGGAACTGTTTCTCACGAATTTGGACACTTTACAGTTGCAAAATCCTTGGGTTATTCATCAACAGTAAGTTACGGTTACACCAATTGGGACGACAGTAAAACAAGGCCCTTCATTGACTCGGTATTTTCAAAATATTCTAAAGAGTTAGAAGCTAATCTCGACTTTCCAAGAAAGAAAGAGTTTGACTTAATTCAAGAAAGACAAAGGAAAGATGCTTTTTGGATAACACTTGGTGGGCCAATTCAAACTATGTTGACCGGTACAATTGGATTACTATTATTGCTAACTCAAAGAAGAAAAATCCTTGAAACAAAAAGTATAAAGCTCTACCAGTGGCTTTGCATTTTTTTATCCCTCTTTTGGCTTAGACAATTTGCAAATTTAGTTACGTGGACAGTTGGCTACTTTATCAATGGCGAATTTTCGTTGGATGGTGATGAAGTTCGCCTTGCACTTTCGTTAGGGCTTCCAAAGGCAACTTTAGCAGTTTCATCCGCTATAATCGGACTTGCAATTTTGACTTTTGTAATTTTCAAAATCATTCCTATTGACAAAAGAATTACATTCATTTCCGCAGGACTTTTTGGCGGAATATTTGGGTATCTTTTTTGGCTAGTTTGGGTGGGGCCAATATTAATGCCGTGACAAGGCATCGTACATCAGGTTTGCTGCAATACCATCGATCAATCAACTATTTGAAATGACAAATATAAAATGGAGCATCTTATTCTACATCCCGATCTTTTTACTATTGTTTTTATCTTGTAAACAAAAATCTGAGAAGGATAAAAGAGTGGAGGAACACACTAAATCACTCACGAAGCATATTGGGGAGAAGTTTCAATTAAAAAATATCATAGATAGTACTGGCAAAATAATTGAGTTGGATTTTACGAAATCAGATGTTACTATTATAGATTTTTGGTTTACTGAATGCAGAGCCTGCGTGGAAGAAATGAGTCAATTTGCCGAAATACTTCCAGGAAAAAAGAATAAAATTTCTGTAATCAGTATTTCAATAAACCAATTTTCGTTCTGGAAGGCTACTTTAACAAATCACACTGACAGATTCTCCTTTTTAAATAACAGAGTAGAAAATTGGAAACATTACACCTTATTATCAACGGACAATCCAAAATTAAAACATGAGTTTTCGTTGGATAGGCAAGGAGAATTGGCGCAATTTTATGATGTCACATTTTACCCAGCATATTTTGTATTAGATAAAAATGGAGTAATTCAATCCAGACCAATAAGTGCAGTGGATTTTATAAAAAACCTATAATTAAGCCTAAAAATAGGTACTGCAGCCAACACGAACTGTGTAAAAAAACAAATATTTCAGGCGATATTTTTATAATAATTATCGCTCTGCCGCCGTGTGTATAAAATAAATTTTCCAAGGCACGCCGTTACAATTTGTAATCTACCAGTCCGCCGTCGTCTGGTCTTTGACCAACGACGATACTCATTCTAAAATCTCCAAAATCTTTTTATTTTAGATACAGCGCGCTGGTGGTTCTCGTTGGTCGAAGACCAGACAAGGGCATTAAAAAAGTGAAGTATTTTTTAAATTTGAAAGTTGAATATTTGCCACTGCAAAAATTCATAAATTTACTCTGCAAATAAATCATTCAATTTTATCAAACATTCATCGCTCATGAAAAATACTGCAAAATCAATAAGGGCTTTTATTGGCGCAATAAATTTTGATGAATCCCGGCATTTTTACCAGGCATTGGGATTTGAAGAATCAAGAATATTTGATAACATGTCTTACTTCAGCATTTCGCCGGCGCTGGGATTTTATTTGCAAAACGCCTATGTAAAAGATTGGGTAGATAACACCATGATCTTTGTTGAAGTGGAGAATGTGGAGGAATATTATAAAGAACTGCAGGATCTTGGGCTGTCTGAAAAATATAAAAATGTACGGTTGATACCCATCAAAGTAAATGATTGGGGCAAAGAATGTTTTTTGCATGACCCATCCGGAGTGTTGTGGCATTTTGGTGAGTTTAATTAATTGCATAAGCATGAAATAATTTGATTGCAAAATCAAAAAACAAAACAACATTAAAACAATGAACACCCGGCAAGCTTACAATATATGGTCGCAGCAATACGATTTTAACGAAAACAAAACCCGTGACCTTGAAGCGCAGGCATTACAAGAAACTTTACAAAATATTAATTTTAAAACCTGTTTAGAGATAGGCTGCGGCACAGGAAAAAACACCGCCTGGTTAATTACAAAAGCAAAACAGGTTACTGCAGTTGACTTGTCGGAAGAAATGCTGGCTAAAGCAAAAGAAAAAATTAACAATGATAATGTAGAATTTATAGAGGCCGATATTACCGCCAACTGGACATTTGCCAAAGAAAAATATGAGTTTATAACTTTTAGTTTAGTGCTGGAGCATATCCAAAACCTGGATCATATTTTTAATGAAGTGGGTAAATATTTAGTACAAGGCGGGCATGTTTATATTGGAGAATTACACCCCTTTAAACAATACGCCGGCAGTAAAGCAAGATTTGAAACTGCTGATGGAACACAGGGGGTGGAATGTTTTACGCATCATCTTTCGGAATTTATACAAACTGCAAAAAAGTATAACTTTACTGTTACAGCTGTAAATGAATATTTTGACGATGGCGATACTGCAACCATACCCAGAATATTGGTATTGATTTTTACAAAAGTGTAATACTGTTTATTTTCTTTGCAAATAACACAAGTTCGATTCTATTAGAGTGTCAGCCTGAGCTTGTCGAAGGCGGGTTGACTATAGCAACGCTTTCGACAAGCTCAAGCTGACAGTATTCCAGGTTAATCTTAAGTTTTAAACTCCAATAAAAATCCCCGGCTTTATATAAACCGGGGATAAATATTTTATTAAATAAAAAAATCTAATTCAATTTATTAGAAATAAATTCTACTAAATTTTCATCACTCATTTTGTTAGAGGTTGATTCTTCAGTTTTTGTATTTTTAAACTGCGGCGTTTCTGCCAGGTAGTGAATAAACTGCTCCTGCGCCTGACCTGTACCGGTTACATGCAGGTGAGTAGCATTTTGCATGGTGGCAGTTATTTCTTTAAAAAATTTTGCCTGCAGCGATTGCTTGTGGTTGTGTTCGTTTTTTTCGTTGGAGTTTTGTGCTGCTTGTTCCCCTTTAATGTGCGCCAGCACTACAAGATTTTCGGTCTCAGCGTTATCACTTCCAATTACTGTGGCGTTATGGCCATCCATCCAAATGCCAAACTGTTTTCTGTTAACCATATTTTATTTTTTAAGTGCGTAATGTAAATAATTATCTATACCGTAAAATTTTAAAATGATGTTGTTCTTAATATAAATTGAAATGATAAAGGAATTTTATGCAAAACTTTTTTCTTTGTCCATATCAAAATGATAATACTCGTTACTGCCATAAAATAATGAAGTAATCGTTTGCCTGCATTTTTGATAGATATTTTTTTCTGTGTTACGCTGGTTCTCAAAATAATTTGCTTCTGTGATGCGTACACAAATCAATAATTTTTGTGCATCGTACACCGCTTTTAAATTTTCGGGCAACAGGTTTAATTCTTCGGGGTCGGTAACAACTCTTGCTATACCCGATGTATTAAGATAAAAGGGTGAATTTTTTTTATAGTAATTGAGCTGTACGTTAAAACTCCTGTCGAATTCGTGAATGTATTGTGTAGGTTTACCTACCGAAAGCCAAACACAACCTACTTCATCGGTATATAATGTTTGCACCACAGAAGTAGGTAATTTTAAAACACTGTTGGTGTGGCAATGTAAAATGGCTGTTTGTAAAAACTGGATCTTCTTAAGTATAAATCCAATTTGATTGTTTGTGTTCATATATACGTTAGTTTATGTTATACCGTACTACTTGAAATTTGCGTACCAACTTTTTTCTATATGCCAACAGTAAAAGATTGTAGAATTAATTACTCAGGTAATAAAGAATTTAACAGCAATTCCCCAATAAAGCCTCGTTTTTGCCACATCAGGCCTTTAAAATATGAACCATATAACTAATTGGCAAAATTTTATATCAACTAATTTTTAAAACAGCTGTATTTTTGAAATAACAATTTGCAGTTAAAAATTGCAGTTTTAATATTACTGATCTTTTAAGAATATAATGAGCAAGCTCCCACAAATTACCGTTGCATTCTGGATAATGAAAATTTGTGCAACTACATTAGGTGAAACAGCAGGAGATTTATTATCCATGACTTTAAATGTGGGATACGCTGTAAGTTCTGCAATACTGCTTAGTTTCTTTTTTATTATTTTAACTGCCCAGCTGTTTTCGAAAAAATACCATCCCATTATTTACTGGCTGGTTATTCTTGCTACAAGCACTGCAGGCACAACCATATCAGATTATATGGACCGCACATTAGGGTTAGGTTATGCAACAGGCTCTTTAATTTTATCAGCACTTTTAATTGCAACGCTTTTAATATGGAAGGCTACTGAAAAAACATTAGCAGTAACGGACATTAAATCACACCGTGCCGAAATATTTTACTGGACGGCTATTTTATTTTCTAATACACTAGGCACGGCGTTAGGCGATTTTTTAGCAGATAATTCGGGGTTAGGATTTTTTGGAGGAGCAATACTGATTGGCAGTTTATTACTGGTGATTGTACTGGCATATTATTTCACCAAAATTTCCCGTGTAATATTATTTTGGCTGGCATTTGTTTTAACCCGTCCATTTGGTGCAACTTTTGGCGACCTGCTGACCAAGCCCCCGGAAAAAGGTGGATTAAATTTTGGTACTACTATATCATCGCTGATACTTTTTATTATTCTTGCAGTTTTAGTTGCTGTGGCTGTTAAAAAAAATAAATCAACCAATAAACTTTCAGTTACCTGAGGAGTAAAATTTCAATTGCACATTTTTTTTCGTCCAATTAGAGATAAATTTTCTACTTATTAAATAGGATTTTAGTAAACCTGTTTGCCGTACATTTGTTTATCATCATACATACAAATGAATTCCACCACAGCAGCTTTAAACGCATTATTCAACCGCATACCCCGCCGCCATACGGCAGATAATGTAAAAGATATCAACAGTATTGTAACCGAATTTGAAGACCTGTTAATTTCCATTGAAGCAGAAAATTCTTTTTACGAAAAAAACATCCCCGTTTTTTTTGATGCACTTGAAGTAATAAAGGCAACCATAAAAAAATCGAACGAGAATAAAAATTCTAAAAAAAGCAAAGACAGTTTTTTTGATGAAGCCTCCGGCGCATTAAAAGATAATATGCAGGATCTGATAACCCTTTATGATGATGGAAGGCGAGCTGAATAGAAATCAACAGCATGTTTATTTATTTTTCATTAAGCCTCCAGTTAAAATCTCTTAAATTTTAACATTCTTTTTTAAACGTTTCTTAAGTTTTAAAATTGATTAATCCTGTTTTTCTTTCACTCAATTTTCACATTTCATACTGCAATAACAGTATAGTTTTTGCGTATATAAATGGAATAGGGAGGGAAACATTAGTAACAATTTAAAACAAACAATTATGACAAATAAATCATTAGGTATGGTGGCCACCATTGCTTTTGCAACTGCAATTTTTACAGGCTGTACCAGCAGCGCCCACATAGAAAAAGATAAAACTGCCGATTTTAGTAAGTATCAAACTTATGCCTGGGTAGAAAAAGAAAAATCTGCAGAAAAATCTGCAGAAAAAAATGAAAAGGAAAGCCGCAAGAACGAACTTACAGAAACAAATCTACACAATGCGGTAAATGAACAGTTACAAAAAAATGGATGGAGAGAAGTAAATACCAATCCGGATGTAATGTTAAACTACGAGTTACTGGTAGAAAAAAATACAAAACGCCAGCAGGATCCGGTGTACTCTCAACCTTTTACAAGAAGCTATTATAACCGCTATACAGGCAGAATAAATACTTTTTATTATCCGTCGCAGTTTGTTGGGTACGACAGTTATTCTACCACTGTAAAAGAAGGAACTGTTACCATTACTATGATAGATAATAAAACTGACAAAACAGTTTGGCAGGGCTGGACAACCAGTGAGCTGAACAGTAATAAAATTACCGGGAAAGAAATTGACCAAAATGTAAAAACCATTTTTAAAAAATTTGATACTGGAAAATAAAACAGTTATAAATAAATTACGGGGCTGCTGAAAAGGCGGCCCTTTTTTTATAAATAAACTGCTGCATACCCTAAAATTTTTTTATAAATCTGTCCACTTATTTCTACAATTGGGGCAGCATTTTCCCCTGTGTTTTAATATTTCTTACCAGAAAAACAATTTTTATATTATTTACTAAGAGTTTAAGAACTGGCATAATTATGATAGTAAGTTATTAAACAAAAAAATAATTATGAAAGTACACATTATTACAGCCTCTGTTGCTGTTATGGCTTTAATGACTGCCTGCAATAACACCGACAGCAGTAAAACAAGTGAAAATAAAGATACAGCAGTTGTGGTGACAACTGATAAAATGGACAAAATGGTTACTGTAAAAACTGTAGAAGTAACCCCGGTTGTTAAAACTAAGTTTGAAACAAAATATCCAAAGGCAACAGAAGTGCAATGGACAAAATATGAAGCCGTGCCAATGGATTTAGATTGGGAACTTACCGGATGGCCCGCTTTGGACACCATGGATTATGCTGCAAAATATACCATTGATAATACGGATTACTGGACCTGGTACACACCGGAAGGAGAATGGATTGCTACCGTTTCAACTATTAATGTTGCAGGTGTACCCGATGCGGTTAATAAAACTTTGCAAAGCCAGTTTGAAGGCTACACTGTTACCTCTGTAAATAAAGAGAATGATAAAAACAGAACAGCCTACGAAATTAAAATGGAGAAAGGTGAAGATAAAATGAAAGCATTAATTGATGAGAAAGGAAATATAATGAAAAAGAAAGGTAAAGAAAACGGTGTAAAAGTAAAAGAGAAAAATATTTAAGCTACTCTCTTTCATTAATAAGCTAAGAAAAAATACTTTATAAAATTAAACACATCATTCATCAATTTTAAACCAGTTATTATGCAAACAATTTATAGTTTTAAAAATAAATTTATACTGCTGCTGTTAACATCATTTGCTGCAGTTACAAGTTTTGCGCAGGATAAAAAACTTGACGTAGACATAAATGTTAATAAAGACAATGAGCAATGGTATGCGCAACCATGGGTATGGGTTGTTGGCGGTGCAGTATTTATTTTACTGCTGGTGGCACTTTTAAAAAGTGGAAAAAAAGCATAGGCTTATAAATAAATACATTCCAAAAAAATGCAGCTTCAGTTGAAGCTGCATTTTTATTTACTTACATCCTTTTTAAAATACTTCTCTCCTCAAAAAATAAAATTATCTTTGCCGTCTATCAGCCGGGTTATCGGGTGTTATGCAAATAGCATCAGGAAAGTCCGGACAGCAAAGGGCAACACACCGGTTAACGGCCGGTCTTGTTAGGTTTGTGGAGACACAAACCAAGGCAGGAAGAAAGTGCCACAGAAAATTACCACCTTTTTCTTGTCATGCTTATCATTTGATGGCAAGACAAGAAAACGGCCAGGGTGAAAACGTGAGGTAAGAGCTCACGGGTTTTTGCAGTAATGCATTAATTGGGTAAACCTTGTGTGCTGTAATGCCACGTATATCAGCGGTTGAGGGCGGCCCGTTCAATATTTGCGCAAGCAGGTAACGCTGAAGGGTAGGCAGCAAGATTGTAACAGTAATGTTGCAGCCAGATAAATGATAACCGCTGCATTTGTTGTTTTGACTTGCTCAACATGACAAATACAGTACAGAATCCGGCTTACAGGCTGATAGATTTTTTAAATTATTAAAGCTCCGTTTTTTGCGGAGTTTTTTTGTTTAGTTACAATTTTCCTGCATCAACATCTTTTATAAATTGTATTAATCCCGGAAAATAATTTTTTTGATCATCGTACATACTCATGTGGCTGCCATTGGGGCAAAGTAAAAATCTGCCATGTGGCAATTGTGTACTCATCCACTTCATATGTTCGGGATCCATAGTATCGTATGTGCCACCAATGGTAAGTGTGGGTGTTTTTATTTGGGGTAGTTGTTTACTAACATCCCAATTGATTAAATTACCACCAATGCCAAATTCACTTGGCCCCTGCATGGTAACATACAAAGATTGATTTGATTTACTGAAGGAACGGGTCATTGGCTCGGGCCATTGCTCTAACGGAATGCGGCAAATATGTTTAGCATAAAAATTTGGCATCAGCAATTGCATATATTTCGGATTAGCAAAATCGCCTTTCTTTTCTATTTGCCTTATGGTATCTAAAACTTTCTGATCGAACTGCGGTGCTAAAACTTCCTGTGCATATTTACCATATGCCGGGCAACTGCTCATCATGTTACTAATGATCAATCCCTTTAAATTATCCTGATATTTTAATGCGTACTGCATGGCCAGTATGCCACCCCACGAATGGCCAAGAAGGTAAAAATTATCTTTGTTAAGATTTAATGCTTTGCGAACCTGTTCCACTTCTTCTACAAAACGTGGCAGATCCCATAGTGTAGTATCTTTTGGATTATCCGAAAGGCCGCAACCCAACTGGTCGTAATAAATAAATTCAATGTTCAGCGGGTCGAAAAAATTTTCAAAGCATTCAAAGTACTCGTGTGTTGCACCAGGGCCACCATTTAATAACAGCACTTTTATTTTGGAGTTATCGCCGTTATATTTTGTCCAAATATTAAACTTACCTTTTGGTGTTTCAATAGGAATTACGGTAACACCACCGGTTTGCACCTGGTCGAACAGGAATTTATTTATTTCTACCTTATCGGATTTTTTAAAAAATTTGCAGGAGCAGACTGTAAATACTGCAAATAATAACAATAGCTTTCTCATAAATTAAGTTTATTAAGTAAAAAGTATATTTTTTTAATGAAAGACTTTTTTATTTTTAGCCTGTAACCAGTTTTTTAAAAATGCTGTTCTTTATTGCAGGCCATTCTTCTTTTATAAAGCTAAAAAAATGGCTGTGTCTTATACTTCCATCTTCGTTAACAATATGGTTGCGAAAAATACCTTCCCTTACCGCACCAATTTTAAGCATGGCTTTTTGCGATTTTAAATTAAGGTGGCTGGTTTTTAATTCAACCCGGTTAAGCATTAATTTTTCAAATGCATATGAAAGCAGTAAAAATTTGCAGTGCTTATTAAAACCCATTCCATGCAGAGAAGGATGCAGCCAGGTTGAGCCAATTTCTAAACGAAGGTTTGCAAAATCAATATTGAGATAGCGGGTGCTGCCCACATACAGTTGTGTTTGCTTATTAAAATACGCAAACGGAAATGATTTTTGCTCCTCTTTTTCTTTTAATGCTGTGTTGAAATATTTTTTAAAATCTTCGGGGGAATTTATTTGCTGTATGGTGTACAACCATAATTCTTTTTGCATTGCAACAGGCAACAGCAATTCAAAATGTTTTTCTTCAAGCGGTTCAATACGCAAAAGGTCGTCTTCTAAAACTATAGCAGTGCTGAAAAAATTTGTATAATCCACTTAATATTTTTCTTTAAGTAAAGATGCAATTATTTTATCAATAGGTAAACTTACCGATACAGCAGAAAAATTTTGCCAATCAACAAAACGGAAAGTTTCTGTTTCGCCGGTATCCGCATACATTTTTAATTCCCTTTCGTCAAAATCAAATTCCTTTTCTCTAAGCGGCGCTTTTATTTCTTCCAATGCTTTTACAAAATAATAAATGGATATTATCTGTTGATCTTTATTAAAAGCACTCATCTGAAAAAAATCGGTGGTGTAAATATGCTCACCCACTTCAACGTTCAAATTCATCTCTTCTAAAAATTCTCTTTTAAGGCAATCTCTGGTGCCTTCGCCAGGCTCTAACCCGCCACCCGGAAATTTAGTAATGTACATGCCACGTATATATTCATCACTAACCAAAACCTGTTTTTGTTCATTTATTAAAATGCCGTACACCCTTATATTGAACATGATTATTTTTTTCTTTTCAAATAATTCCAAACCACAAAACCTAAAATTACAAACGAAATTATTACGGGCAGCCAAAAAGCCAGATGCGATTGGCCATAAGGTATAGGTACATTCATACCATAAATACTGGCAATTAATACCGGCACACTTAAAGATATGGTGAGTGTAGTAAGACGTTTTAGCACTTCGTTCTGATTATTGCTGATGATGCTTGCAAATGCATCAAGCGAAGAGCTTAAAATGGTGGTGTAAGTATTTGCAGTTTCCAATGCCTGCGATGTTTCTACCACAAGGTCATCTAAAAAATCTTTTTCATCATCGGTTAACTGTAAAATATTGGTACGTGCCAGTTTCATCATCAACAGTTCGTTACTGCGTAATGCAGTAATAAAATACACCAAACTTTTTTGAATACGCATTAACTGCAGTAATTCCTGGTTACGGTTGGCATCGTATAGTTTTTGTTCCAGCACATTGCGGCGCTGGTTAATTTCTTTAAGATATTCCTGGAAGTTGGCGGTAATTTTTTCAAATATTTTCAGTACCATCATATTTTTTTTATCGGGATGGCGGTTTTGAAAACTGTTCAGGAATTTTTTTATGGCTTCGTTCTCAAACGAATTAACGGTTACAATTTGGTTGTGTGTTAAAATAATACAAATTGGAATGGTGATATAAAAAGCGTCGCTGTCGTTGAATGAATTATTTTCTGTAGGAGTTTTAATAACAATCAGTTTTACATTATCATCAATTTCGTAACGGCTGCGTTCATCAATATCTAAGGAGTCTTTTAAAAAGTCAACAGGTATATCAAGGCTTTCGCTTAATTCAGTAAATTCTTCCTGCTTTAATGGAGGCAACACATTTACCCAACTCCCAATTTCGGGTTTGTCTATGGCAATGGTTTGATGTTCTATTATTTTAAAATACTGGATCATAAATTAAGTTGCGCTTATACTTTAATCTTCCTTAACAGCATTTTTAGGAAAAGGAGAAATGGCAGAAATTATATTTAAATGATGTTCGGTATGATAAATGGTGAAATAGCAAAGTTCACGTAAAGTAATTCTTCCCAGCAGCGGATGCTTAACTAAATAATTATCTAACTCATCTTCTGCTTTAATTTTTTTTATAGCATCAATGTGTTTAAGCGCTGCACTGTTCCACCGCATCATAAGTTTTTGTTTGCCAAAACTTAGTTTCATAGGTTTAGGTACAAACCTGCCGCTTGCTGCACCGCCTTCTGCCAATTTATTTTTGTATTTGGCTACCAGCTCATCGTATGTTCTTGATTTGCGGTTGGGAGTACCACCGGCCCAGCGTACCAAAAATTTGGGTAAAGAAAATGCAAGTGTAGAAGTATTGGTTGCAACAGTAAGGTGCTGCATATTTTCTGCAACCGACCATTTTACAGAAGGTTTTTCAAAAAAAGTGTTTTCATTCACGCTATTGCAATAATGTGTAAATGCTGAAAATACTTTTTCCGCAGCCTTTATTATTTCCTCTTTTTTCATATTTCCATTTCTCCTTTATAAACAAATTCGGCAGGTCCGCAAAGCCATATATTTTCAAAACGTTCTTCAGCAGTTTTTTCAAACTCCACACTTAAACGTCCGCCCGGTGTTTGTACTTCTACACGGTTAAATCCATTTTCATTATGGGCACTCATTAATGCGGCTGCGGTAACTCCTGTACCACAACTCATTGTTTCATCTTCTACCCCACGTTCGTAAGTGCGAACAAAAATACCATCTTCATCAATCGATTCTACAAAATTTACATTAATGCCTTCGTCTTTAAAAGCATTACTGTAACGTATTTCACGGCCTGTTTCCAATACATCAATTTCTTTTACATT
The DNA here is from genome assembly GCF_031430955.1 of Ferruginibacter sp. Taxonomy (GTDB): domain Bacteria; phylum Bacteroidota; class Bacteroidia; order Chitinophagales; family Chitinophagaceae; genus Ferruginibacter. The sequence continues at coordinate 799 of NZ_JANPCM010000556.1, read as the reverse complement.
GGTAGCAAATTTTACAAAATGCGGCGAGCCGGTATTTAAAATGGCATAGGTAGAATGCTCTTCTACTTTTGTTACATCTTTCATTTTTAACCGTATAATCTGGTCTATACCTATATCGCCAAAATGCTCGCCGTCTGTTGCAATAAAATGATAAGTGTTTTTATGTATGCCCATGTGATAAGCAAATTTCACCAGGCATCTTCCGCCATTGCCACACATGCTGCTTTCGTTACCATCAGCGTTAAAATAGATCATTTCAAAGTCGTAGCCATCTTTTTTTGCAAGCAGCATTAAGCCATCGCCACCAATACCAAACCGGCGGTCGCAAATATGTTTTATTTGTTTTACAGAAAGACCGGTATATTTATTATCCCTGTTATCTAAAATAACAAAATCATTTCCTGTTCCCTGGTATTTATAAAATTCTATTTTCATCTTATATTTTACTTGAAATTATTGCAAGTGATTTTTTAATTAAATTTTCTACTGTTGCATTACCATCTTTACTAAATTCTTTTGAAATACGGTTGGCAACAATAGCATTTATAGAAAGACAGTGATGCCCTAAAATATTACCCAGCCCGTAAATGCCTGCTGTTTCCATTTCAAAATTGGTAATGCGGTGCTGCCCAAAAGTAAATGTAGTTAAGTTATCAATCAAAGCAGGGTTAGCCAATCCTAAACGCAGTACCCGGCCCTGTGGCCCGTAAAAACCGGGGCAGGTAACTGTAATGCCATGATGAAAACCATCCACAAAATTTTTTAATAATGCGCCGCTTGCACTGCTGATATAAGGCTG
>NZ_JANPCM010000555.1:0-4333 GCF_031430955.1 Ferruginibacter sp. | reverse complement strand
TTAATTCAGCATGCTTTGTGGACGGTAGAAAATTTTGGTATAGACGGATGGCGAATTGATACGTATGCTTACAACGATTTAGATTTTATGAACCGTTGCAACAAAGCATTAACCGATGAATATCCACAAATATTTATGTTTGGCGAAACATGGGTGCATGGTGTGCCCAATCAAAGTTATTTTGTACAAAATAATTATACTATCCCTTTCAAAAGTAATCTGCAGGCACCCACAGATTTTCAAACTTTATGGGGAATTACCGATGGCATGACAAAAGATTTTGGGTGGACGGACGGGATAAATAAATTATACACTGCATTGGCTCAGGATTTTGTTTATAAAGATGCCACACGAAATGTTATTTTTTTAGATAATCATGATTTAAGCCGTTTTTACTCTGTAGTGGGAGAAAATTTGGATAAATATAAATCGGCTCTGTCGTGGTTGCTTACCTGCAGGGGCATACCACAAATTTATTATGGCGATGAAATTGCAACAACAGGCGTAACAAATCCCAGTGATGGTTATGTTCGTTTAGATTTTGCCGGCGGATGGAAAAATGATACCTTAAATAAATTTACCATTGCAGGAAGAACACAAAAAGATCAGTCAATTTTTCAGCATCTTGCAACATTGGCCAATTACCGTAAAACATCATCTGCATTAACCATCGGTAAAATGATGCAGTATATCCCTGTTGATGGTGTGTATGTTTATTTCAGGTACGATAATAAACAAACTGTAATGGTAGTAATGAATACCAGTAAAGAAGATAAGAAAATTTCATTTGATAAATATCCAGAAAGAACAAATGGCTTTACAAAATATACTGACGTAGTTTCTAAAAATGTAAGTGAGTTTAAAGATTTTATTGTAGGAAGTTATAAAACAGTTGTACTGGAATTAAATAAATAATCATCACTCCTCAAATTTTTTACAGTGAAAAAAATAATCCTTTCTTTTTTTCTTTTTTATATTTCATATTCAGTTTTTGCACAGAAAGAATTAGAAGTTTATCCTGCTAACTGGTGGGCCGGCATGAAGATGAATAAAGTGCAATTAATGATCCATGAAAAAGACAGTACGGTAATTTTGGCTGTAGCAAAATTAGTGGTACAATCATCTTCACCCGATGTAAAAATTATAAAAATAAATACCGTTGAAAATAAAAGATATCTTTTTGTTGATGTTGAAATTGTCCCCAATGCAAAACCACAAACTGTTACTATTTCATTTGGAGGTATAATTAAAAATGAATGGAGAAAATTTCAATTTGAAATAAAACCAAAAAGAAAAAATTTGGGTACAGCTTATGCACAAGGCGTAACTGCAAAAGATTTTATTTATTTGCTGATGCCCGACAGGTTCAGCAATGGCGATGAACGCAACGATAAGTTTGCAGATATGAATGATCCGCAATCGGATAGAAGCAATCCTTTTCTGCGACACGGTGGCGATTTAAAAGGCGTAGAAAATCATTTGGATTATTTTAAAGATTTAGGGGTAACGGCATTGTGGCTAACACCAGTTATTGAAAATAATATGCACCTTACCGATGAAGGCGGCACTAAACGCAGCACTTATCATGGTTACGCATTTACCAACCACTACCAGGTTGATAAACGCTTTGGTGGTAACGAAGCATATAAAAGTATGATTGATGCAGCACATAAAAAAGGATTAAAAATTATACAGGATGCAGTGTACAATCATGTAGGCAACGATCATTTTTTTATTAAAGATATACCCATGAAAGATTGGGTACACCAATGGCCGCAATATACCAATACCACTTATAAAGATCAGCCGTTGGTTGATCCTTATGCATCTGCCATTGATAAAAAAATTGTTACCGATGGATGGTTTACTCCTTTTATGCCAGATCTCAATCAGAGTAATCCTTATGTTTCTAATTTTTTAATTCAAAATATTATTTGGAGTGTAGAAGAATTTGGCATTGATGGCTGGAGAGTGGATACTTATTTTTACAGCGATAAAGATTTTTTAAATAAAGTGAACGATGCACTGGCAAAAGATTTTCCGGCAATAACTGTTTTAGGAGAATCAACAGTAAGCAATATTGTTAATGGCGCTTTCTTTACAAAGAGTAAAATTAATTTTCCTTTTAAACATAATGCACCCGGCGCTTTAGATTTTACAGTAAGCTATGCCATGCTGGATGCCTTAAAACAAAATTTTGGGTGGAGCGAAGGCGTAAGTAAATTGTACACCGCACTTGCAACAGATGTTGTTTATGAAAACCCGATGAACAATTGTATATTTTTTGATAACCACGATATGAACCGGTATTTTTCTGAAATAGGAGAGGATATCAACAAATATAAAACAGGCTTAACCTGGTTGCTTACTTTACGTGGTATTCCACAAATGTATTATGGTACAGAAATATTGATGAAGAATTTTAAAGACCCCACCGATGCGGAAGTACGTAAAGATTTTCCCGGAGGCTGGGCTGCTGATAAAGAAAATAAATTTGTTGCAGGTAACAGAACAGCTGCAGAGAATGAAGCATTTGATTTTGTAAAAAAACTGGCTAACTTTCGTAAAACTTCTTCTGCCATTACCACCGGCAAACTAATGCAGTATGTGCCGCAGGATGGAGTGTATGTTTATTTCCGGTACAATAATAATCAAACGGTAATGGTAATTGCCAGCACCGCAAAAGAAGAAAAGAAAATATCTTTTGAAAGATTTACAGAAAGAACAAAAGGTTTTGGCAAATACAAAAATGTGATTACACAAACAGAAGGCAATATAAAAGAAATTACATTAGGTGCTTATCAAACTGCGGTGCTGGAATTACTGCAATAAAAAACCCCGGCTATTAGAGCCCGGGGCAAATGCAAAACCTATTTGTGCTTGTGTTATTGACTAACAAAGAGTTTTTTAGTATCCATAATTTTTTCCTCAAAAATTATTTGTAAGTTATAATTACCTGCAGCCAGATTTTTATCTTTGATATCAAAATAATAATTGGAAGCCTGTGCAGTTGTAATTTGTTTTGAGCTTATCAGCTGACCGTTAGAACTTATCAAATTCAATTTTACTTTTCTGCTGTCGGGGTTGGTAAAAGGAATGTTTACATAAAAGCCATCCTTTACAGGGTTAGGGAATATATTAATTTGGCCCTCCTTTATATCAAGCCTTAGAGTTCTGGTATCGCTGTAACTAATACGTCCGTTAATATCCACTTGCTTTATCCTGTAATACAAAACTGATGCACTTAAATTATTTATTCCGGCATCAATATAATTATAAGCAGTGCTGCCGTTAGTAGATTTATTTACAGTGGCAATAGTTGTAAAACTTGTGTTGTTGGTGCTGCGCTGTAATTCGTAATGATGATTTGCATCCTCGTTTGCAACAGCCCAGTTTAATAATCCATCATTGCCTTGTTTTACTACATCGAAAGAAAGCCAGTTTACGGGGAGTACAATATTCGCAATTGAAACGTATTGCGTATTATTATACCCTATTGTTTCATCAGGATGCGGAACTGCTGGTACAACACCAGTACCGTAAAACATCTGTACGTAATTGGTAAGATCAAACGAAACACCATCAACTACATTAAAACCATAAGCTGTACCAGGCCCTCCAGCGGCAAGGTGTGCCAATCTAATTTGTGTAGGTGTAATTGTAGAATTAGTAAACCGAATTTCCACAGCATCCTGTGGCACACCATTATTAATAACTAATGTTGGAGCTGTTGGGAGATTGGAAACACATCCAAATCTAAATAAGTAAAAATTCGGATCAGAAACAGCATCATTAATTTGTGCCCAGTTAGCGGCAGGAAAAGTTGTGTTAAGACAGGTTGCACAAGTGCTAAGTACCTGGATAGTAGGTATGCTAATAGGTGTACCCGGAGGGCTTTCTTTCGGCACCATAATAACAAAACCCAGCTCATTTAATTTATTATTAAAATTAAAATTAGGTTGCAGGGTTATTATAACGCTGTTTAAAGCGTTACCAGCTTTAACACTTGCGCTCATTCGTTGTGCAGTAATGCCTGAACTTAAAGAAAGGCACAGTGCAAGCAGTAATGTAATCCTATGTCTCATAAAGTTGCTTATTAAATGAATTATTTATAGATATAATTTTAGCTTATTAATTAATTTGGTAAAAATTGCTGCCGTACAGTTAACTCACCATTTAATAAAATAAATCCAAGAAGAAATTGTCGGTCACTTTGGTTAAAAGTACCAGGACCATTATTTCCCTGGTATCTTGCAAATCTGTTTAAATTCAAATCTGCCCTGAAATATCCGGTATTAAGTACACCCAACTCATTGTTACCCAAATCGGTTAA
>NZ_JANPCM010000554.1:0-21705 GCF_031430955.1 Ferruginibacter sp. | reverse complement strand
TGATATGGCAATGATATGCACCACACCGGTATTGCTGTAAGCCTGCACCAGATCTTTATCTAAATCATTAGTATAACCAATAAGCAAAGCTTCTGCAATTCCCAGTTCATCTTTGCCGGTATTAATATTTTTTCGCAGGGTAGCTAAAATATTTTCTCTTGCTGTAAATATAAATTGTTTAAAACCATTTACATTTTTGCCGGGCAGCAGCACCCAGTCTTTTTCTTTTAAAAATACATTATGAAAAGTTTGCTGAAAAGCTGCGTAACGCTGGTAATTAAATGCACCGGGGTTGCCGGAGTTTTTTATTTGCTGTAGATTTTTATTAATTAAAATCCTGTCGCCATAATGTAATTGCTGTGCCAGGCTATCTTTAGAAAAATACAATAATAATTTTCCTTTGCAGGCAATGGCAGTATCATTATTAATTACGGTTTCCACAAAAGCATCTGCTTTGTAAGATTTTGTTTTTTCAATTACAGGTTCTTCAATTTTTACAACTATATAATCAGCGTTCTTATAATAATTGCCAAACCAGTCATTAGTATGCCGCACATCTTTTTGCCAGGTAATTAATACACCAAAAGTTAGCAGTAATAAGTTTATAAAAATACCCTGAACCAGCTGTAATTTAAAACGCAATGCTAGTGGCAGAAAATAAAACAGCGTATTTGCTGCACCAAAACTAATAACAGCCGTTATAATTACCGGCAGTGGAATTTGTACATACCATTGCAAAATTATCCCTGCAGCAAAGGGTAAAAGCAGGCGGATAAATGGTGCAGTTTTGTAAACGGGTATGCTAAGGGGTTTGGGCATGCCTCAAAATAGAAAATAAGGAGGGAAAAAGCAAATATGGTTTTGTTACAGGCGGATTAGTCTTACTCAGTATCGTCAGTCAATATCTTATCGGCATTTTGCTTTCAAATTTTTAGTATAACTAAGAATTGGATAGATATTAATGAAGATTTTTTGTAGTCCCCCTTTACTGATAGCTTACCTTAATTGAAGCAAGTAAACTCAGTTATACCTGTAATTTAAATGAATAATGAGCGCTTGTTTTAAATGATACAGCAACTAATACAAAGCAGTAATAGTACTTAAGTCAAGTTAATTTTATATCGTTATTATACTATTAAATATTTACAAATAATGCTTGAACTACTAAGTAAATTAAGCCATTTAACGGATTTTCAGGCGTTTCAACGGATATATAAGTTGGTTCGCCTAAAAATTTAAAATCAGGGCAATAAGGAAATTACTTTTGAATCATCAAACCAAATGAAACACTAACAACAAAAAATTAAAACAATGCGTACCCCCACACAGCTTACCGACGATCAACTTATTAAATTGTACATTGATGGTGATAATAATGCATTCACCACAATTGTAACAAGGCACAAAAGCAAAATTTACACTTCCATTTATTTACTTATAAAAGATAAATACCTGGCAGAAGATATTTTTCAGGATGTTTTTATACGCATTATTGATTCTATAAAATCCGGCGCATATAAAGGGGAAGGGAAATTTTTACCCTGGGCAATGTGTATAGCACGTAATATGAGCATGGATCATTTTAGAAAAATTAAACGCAATCCCGTTATTAAAACCAGTGATGATAAAGATATTTTTGATGTGCTTGATTTTGCACAACCTGGAATAGAACAAAAAATTATTAAAGAAGAGACGTATGAAAAAGTAAGAAAATTGCTCGATATGCTTCCTGAAAACCAGAGAGAGGTTATAATTTTACGCCATTATGCCAATTTAAGCTTTAAAGAAATTTCTACACTTACAAAAGACAGCAAAAATACATCTCTTGGGCGTATGCGTTATGGTTTATTAAATATAAAAAAGATCATTACCAAAATGGAATTGACAGAAATATTTTAATCCTGTTTAGAGATAAAAAAATTAAACCTCTTTTAATTATGCATACATTTTTTGTATTAATAATTAAAGACAGTATTAAATAATTCCATTAAATTTAAAAACTACACCCTACCCTTTATGCAACCTGCTGTAAAAGAATTGGACCGCAATTATTTATTGCATTTTTACCAGGATATGACAGATGAACTGGGAGAAATATTTGAACTATTTCTTTTAGAAACCGAACCCACAGTTTTAAAAATAATCACTTTAATAAAAAAAAGTGACCTGGTGACTGCGGAAGAAGAACTGCACAAAATTGCACCATCTTTCTACTCAGTGGGATTACCGCAATTAACTACTAAATTAACGGTTGTTGATAAGGTTGTAAAAGCTGGTAACGCAAAAAAAGCCAGCGATCTCATTACGATTTTTTATGAAGATTTTAAAACTTACCTGCCGGCTGTAGAAGCAGAAATGGAAAGGCTGCAAATCGTAAAAGCATGTGCCTGTAATTAGAATATACATTTTCTTTTTATTAATACCGGCCAGCCAGTAATCTTATAACTGATATATATTTACTAAGATGGGTTGCAAAAATTGCAACCCATCTTTTATTAGCCTAAAAAATTATAATTAAAATTATTTACTTAAATGCATACTACGCTCCTTATACAACTGGCGAAAATATGGGTCACGTAAATCTTTTATAAAACGTATAGCCTCACCGGTGCTTTTCATTTCTGGCCCAAGTTCTTTATTTACACCGGGGAATTTATTGAAAGAAAAAACCGGTTCTTTAATGGCAAAGCCGGTCAATTTTTTCTCGAAAGTAAAATCTTTTAATTTATTTACTTCCATCATTATTTTAGTAGCAATATTTAAATAAGGTATTTGGTAAGCCTTTGCAATAAACGGTGTGGTACGGCTGGCTCTTGGGTTGGCTTCTATTACAAACACATTACCATCTTTAATGGCAAACTGTATATTGATAAGCGCTTTTATATTTAATGTCCTGCCAATTTTTTCTGCATACTCTTCCATAGTATGCACAATTAATGGCGATAAATTAAATTGTGGCAATACCGCATTACTGTCACCACTATGGATACCCGCCGGTTCAATATGTTCCATCACGCCCATTACATGAAAATCATCGCCATCAAAAATGGCATCTATTTCAGCTTCCTGGCATCGGTCTAAAAAATGATCAATTAAAATTTTATTGCCGGGCAAATGTTTTATTAAACTCAGCACCCCTTTTTCCAGATCCTCATCATTAATAACAATACGCATTCTTTGTCCGCCTAAAACATAACTCGGTCTTATTAAAACCGGGTAGCCCACTTTGTTAGCCACTTCAATAGCTTCATCGGTATTGTAAGCCGTACCATAATCGGGGTAAGGAATGCCCAACTCTTTCAGCATGTCGCTAAAGCGGCCACGATCTTCAGCAATATCCATGCTGTCGAATGAGGTACCAATTATTTTTATGCCTTTTTCGTGCAGGCGTTTAGCTAATTTTAAAGCCGTTTGCCCGCCAAGCTGCACAATTACACCATATGGTTTTTCATGCTCTACAATTTCCCAAAGATGTTCCCAAAAAACAGGTTCGAAATATAATTTATCTGCAATATCAAAATCGGTACTCACAGTTTCAGGGTTACAGTTTACCATTATGGCCTCATAACCAGCTTCTTTAATAGCCAGTAATCCATGTACACAGCAGTAGTCAAACTCAATGCCCTGACCAATTCTGTTGGGTCCGCTGCCTAAAACAATTATCTTCTTTTTTGCTGAAACTTTACTCTCGTTTTGATTAACAATTTGCATTACTGTAATTTAAAAAAGTGAATAGCTGAATCGTTTGCTCCGGGGTTCTTTTAATTTGGTGGCAAAAATAAATTTTTTTGGCCATCTTTTCGTTTTTCTTCAAAATGAATTGTGCTGTACTGTTTGTGCTAATTATTGGTTTTTAAATAAGGTATTAGCTGGCTTGAAATTATTGCGGCTATTTTACTGCAGCCTGCATTAGTATAATGCATAAAATCGTAATAATAAATACTGTTTTTGGGCATTAATGCTGCAAGGTCTATTACTTTTACTTCGTTACCGAAAGACCTTACCGCATCGTTATACAATCCCAAAACTTTTTCCATTACAGCTGCATTAGTTACAGGCTCAGTATCAGGAATTATTTTATTGGCCATATTTATCATGGTGGCGCTATCGGTATAATTGCCAAACATTGATGGTTGTGTAATTAATATGGGCTTTACATTACTGGCTTTGCAAATAGCAATCATCTCCGTTATTCTTTGCCGGTATTGGGTTAGATAAATATTTTGCTTTTGCAAAATTGTATTACTGTACTGGTTGGGTAACACACTGTCTTTAAGTGTTGCAAAGTCAACATCTTTATGTATGAGACCTTTTTTATACGCTCCTCTTATTGCATACAATTGAAAAAATGCAGAACCCAGTTCAGTTTTATTTATAAGTGATTTAAAAAAACTTTTTGCTGATAGAAAATTAATTTTCTTTTCGTTCATCAGATCAAACTGCTGCGGCTTATCCGTTTCCACATCGTTGGCACCAATTAAAAAAGTTACATATTTTGGTTTTAACCGGGTGATATATTCTTTTAATAACAGCAGGTGACCAAACGAAGAGTGCCCATCAACACCGCCGTTGTTTACCCAAATTGCCGGAAAACTATCTTTTAATTGTTGAGATAACTGATAAGGCCAGGTTAGTGAATCGCTGATGAAGCGGCATTCGGTGGTGCTGCCGCCAATGCAAATGATGGATAATAATTTGTTTACACTGTCAGTTGGTTCGGGGCCACGAAAACCAAGAGAATTTCTGGAGTAATTAATGTTACTGTCTAACTTTTTTATCCAGGTATTTTTATAAACTATTTTTTGGTTTGCAGGAAGTACCAGTTTTCCTTTAGCAACAGCAAATGGAAGCGGATTGTAAAAATGTAAAATGATTTCGCAAATAATTAAAGCAATTAAAATACCCAGCAGTATGGAAAAGATTTTTTTTATTGCTGTTTTCATGCTTTTTAATTTACGCTGGCATAGCAAAGCAAAAAACTGTTAGCATCATTTACAAAAACTGTATTCTTATTATTTATTTTCAAACGTACTATAAAAATACGGCGTCTTCGCTTCAAACTCTGCAGCACAGGTATCTACCATTTTAAACACCCTGGTAAGGCCCATTGCTTTTCTTCTTTCGTAAATTAATTCTGCATTTTCTTCATTCATAATTTTTGCAATCTGTTCATCGCTGAAACCTAAAATTTTTGCCTCTCTTAAAAGATCATCGGGCAAAGTTTTTAAATGGTATTTGGCAATCTCTTTTTCGCAGTCGCATATTTTTTGGATCTGGTAAATAAACCAGCGGTCAATTTTGGTGCTTTCGCAAATGCGTTTAATACTTGCACCAGCCATAAGGGCATCTTTTATCCTGAATATCCTGTCCCACTTGGGTATCTTGATATACTCTATCAAATCATCCGAAGTCATTAAACTTTTTCCATAATAACCCAAACCTATAGCATCATTCTCTAAACTCTGACAGGCTTTTTGTACCGCCTCGGCAAAGCTTCTTCCAATAGCCATTACCTCACCTACCGATTTCATTTGAAAACCCAGCGTATCATCGGCACCTTTAAATTTATCAAAATTCCAACGGGGTATTTTTACAATTACATAATCCAATGCCGGTTCAAAATACGCAGAAGTAGATTGAGTGATCTGGTTTTTTAATTCATCTAAATTATAGCCGATGGCCAGCTTGGCAGCAACTTTTGCAATGGGGTAACCGGTGGCTTTACTGGCCAGTGCCGAGGAGCGGCTAACCCTGGGGTTTATTTCCACCACAATTATTTCTTCTGTTTGCGGATTAAGTGCAAACTGCACATTACAACCGCCTGCAAAATTACCTAATGCCCTCATCATTCTTATTGCAGTATTACGCATCAATTGATATGCAGTATCACTCAGCGTCATAGCAGGTGCAACGGTTATAGAGTCGCCGGTATGCACCCCCATCGGGTCAAAATTTTCAACCGTACAAATTATAGCAACGTTATCTGCATTATCCCTTAATAATTCCAGTTCAAATTCTTTCCAGCCCAGTATCGCTTTTTCTACCAGCACTTCATGTATGGGGCTGGCGGTTAAAGCCCTGTTTAATGCTTCGTCAAGTTCATCTTTTTTAAAAACAATGCCACCACCGGTACCACCTAAAGTAAATGATGGACGAAGTACCAAAGGAAAACCTATATCCTGTGCAAATTCTTTACCCTCTAAAAAAGAGTTGGCAATTTTTGCCTCGCAAACAGGTATGCCCATTTCAATCATCCAAAGGCGGAATTTTTCTCTGTCTTCAGCTTTTTCAATAGCTTTAATATCTACGCCAATCAGTTTTACATTATTTTTTTCCCAAACGCCCAGTTCATCGGCTTCTTTACAAAGATTTAGTGCAGTTTGCCCCCCCATTGTAGGCAGCACGGCATCTATATCATTTTCTTCTAAAATTTGTTCTATACTTTCTACTGTTAAAGGCAGCAGGTAAACCCTGTCGGCCATCATAGGGTCCGTCATAATGGTAGCCGGGTTACTATTGATAAGGATAACTTTTATCCCTTCTTCTCTTATACTTCTGGCAGCTTGTGTACCACTGTAATCAAATTCGCAGGCCTGGCCAATTACAATTGGGCCGCTGCCGATAATTAATACTGATTTGATGGATTTGTCTATTGGCATAAGTAGTTTGCCTTTTGCAGGCAGGCAAAAGTAATTGTAAATGCCGTAAATAAAAAAACTGCGCCATAATAAGCACAGTTTTTTTTACACATTGCTAAAACAAGCTAAGAGGATGTGGTGGCAGATTTGTCTTTTTTATTAAACAAATCACTCATTGTTTTTTCCGCATCACCCATATGTTCTTTTAATGCCTCACCGCCTTTGGTCTTTAATTCTTCAAAATAATCTTTTGCTTTTGCAGCAAAATTTTCAGCTTCGGTTTTAAACTTATTGGCTTTGTCTTTTAAATCGCCGGCCAGTTTATCTTTTTCTTCTGGTGTCATACTCATGTATTTTGATGCTGCTAACGCTGCTGCTGCACCTAATAAAAACGTAGCAATATGTTTTGAATTTACACTCATGATAATTGTTTTTTAATAGTGATTTAAAATTAGATTTGCACCATAATTAAAGATATGAATTTATTAAGAGCAGCTTCGTTAATATGTTTTTGTTTACTGTCGGCTTCAGGATTTTCCCAAATTTTCCCTTCTAAAAATTATCCTCAAAATTATTTTAGCTGGCCAGTTAGTGCCACTAAAGCCCTGGTGGCCAATTTTGGCGAACTCAGGCCCAATCATTATCACATGGGTTTAGATTGCAGAACAGATCAAAAACAAAACCTGCCCGTGCTGGCTGCTGCCAATGGCTATATTGCTAAAGTAAAAATAGAGCCTTATGGTTTTGGCAGGGCCATTTATATTAATCACCCCAATGGTTTAACTACATTATATGCCCACCTTAATAATTTTATGCCGGAGCTGGAAAAATATGTAAAAGAGCAGCAGTATAAATTAAAAAGCTGGAAAGTTTTTTTAGATATCCCTGCAAATTTATTTCCGGTAACAAAGGGGATGTTTATTGCTTACAGCGGTAATACGGGCGGCAGCCAGGGGCCACATGTACATTTTGAAATAAGGGATACTAAAACAGATAAAGTTTTAAACCCTTCGCTTTTTGGTTTGCCCATAGTAGATAATGTAGCACCGGATATTTTGCGTTTAGCAGTGTACGACAGGTGCATTAGTACCTACGAACAAAGCCCTAAATTTTATACTTTAAAAAAAGTAAATGGTGTATATATTACTTCGCCAGCTTTAATAATTACCAATACCGATAAAGTAAGTTTTGGTATTACTGCTTTTGACAGATACTCGGCATCTAATAACCGCAACGGCATTTACGAAGCTGTTTTGTATGAAGATGAATCGCCGGTTATTGGTTTTCAGTTAGACAGTATCAGTTACGATGAAACCCGTTATTTAAATGCCCATATCGATTATAAATTAAAAAGCAGCGGCGGGCCTTATGTACAGCATTTATCAAGACTGGCAGGATATAACAACAGCATTTATAAACCTGTAAATGGCGATGGTGTAATTGTTATTGAAGATGACAGTGTACATAAAATTAAAATAGCAGTAAAGGATGCCAACGGAAATACTTCCTTTTTAAAATTTGATATACAACGTGGACCGGGTGTTGCAGAAAAAATAAAAAAAGAAACATCGCCATTTTTAAATCAAACTTTTTTTCATCCGGGTTTTATTAATTTGTTTGAAAACAATTCCATCAGTTTTTATTTGTCTGAAAACGCATTGTACGATTCTGTCCGTTTCAGGTATAATGAAATAATTCCCCAGGAAGGTTATACCATTTATCAGTTGCACAACACCAGTGTACCCGTGCAGGCGTACTTTCCAATAAAAATAAAAGCCAGTGCGTCTTTCCCCGATAAAATAGTAATGCATCGGTTTGCAAATAATAAAGATGATTATGCTAAAGCCGAATTTGAAAATGGGTGGTATAAAGCAAGTTTTCGTGAGTTTGGAAATTTTCAATTAATGATTGATACCATTCCGCCAAAGATTGTTCCCATTGGTGTAAGAGATGGTATGAATGCCGTTAAACTAAACCGCCTGGCTTTTGTTATTACTGATAACACCGAAGAAATTAAAAAATTTACAGCAACTTTAGATGGCAACTGGCTTCGTTTTAGTAATGATAAAGGCAAAACATTTATTTATACTTTTGATGAAATGTGCCCTCCCGGTCAGCATGAATTAAAAATTATTGCAGAAGATCAGGTGGGGAATGTGACGGAGAAAATTTATCATTTTACCAAGTAGTTTATTGGTTGATTAGTTTATGCACAGTATCCTGCAGATTAGTTAACTCGTAAAAAAAACGAACTAATAAACCAATAAACTAATAAACCAATCAACCATTTATGACAACATTAAAAGAAGGCGACAAAGCACCGGCATTTAAAAGCAAAGATCAAAATGGTAAACCTGTTTCTCTTGCAGATTATAAAGGAAAAAAAGTTGTATTATATTTTTACCCCGAAGATGATACACCAACATGTACAGTGCAGGCCTGTAACCTGAGAGATAATTTTAGTGTATTAAAAAAACAGGGCTTTACAGTTTTAGGCGTAAGCCCCGACGAAGAAAAAAAACATAAAAAATTTGAAACCAAATACAATTTACCCTTTACTTTAATTACCGACCCCGAACATACAATTATTGATGCTTATGGCGTATGGGGCGAAAAACAAATGTACGGCAGAACTTATATGGGCCTGCACCGCACCACTTTTTTAATTGATGAAAAAGGAATTGTTAAAAAAATATTTTTAAAGCCAAAAAGCAAGCAGCATACCGAAGAAATTTTAAATGCCTGGCAACTAATAGAAAAATAAATGCGTTAGCATTAATAACATTTAAATATTTTAAACTACAGTTATGAAAAAAATAGTTTTAGTTGCGGTACCATTAATATTTACAATAATAATATTTGCAGCCTGCAGTAAAAGCGATAGCACAACTGGCGGTGGTGGTACAGGCGGTGGCGGCAGAACATTTTCCTGCAATCCAAGCGTTGCTCCTAAATTTGCAGCCGATGTGCAGCCAATAATTCAATCATTATGTGCTACTAACAGCAGTTGCCATGCTGCCGGCAGCGCAAACTCTGGCGGAGCGTTTACCAGTTATACAGAAATAAATGCAAAAAAATCTAACATTCGTGCCCAAATACTTTCTGGCGCAATGCCACAAACAGGCACAATATCTCAAGCACAAATAAATGCCGTTATTTGCTGGATAGACAATGGCGCACCTAATAATTAATACTTGCATTGAAAGAAGAAACCCCTTTTCACATAAAAGAAAAATCCTGGCTTGCAAAAATTGCTGCAATAAAATTACGCAGCAGCAGTGCAGCAATGGTGTTGGGCAAAACTATTCATCTGCACAATACTTCTACAAATGAATTTTTACAAAATAAAAAATGGGTTAAGCACGAGCTTTGCCATGTGCAGCAGTTTAAGCAGCATGGTTACCTGCTTTTTCTAATTAAATATGTTTGGGAAAGTTTAAAAAAAGGCTACTGCAATAATAAGTTTGAAGTGGAAGCCAGAGCCGCCGAGGATTTATAATATCCATTCAATTTCGCCAACATTAAATACCCTTTCAATAGCATCCTGTGTAATTAGCTGCCCCTGCGTATTTACACTTTTAATAACTGTTTCAAAAACTGCATTCTCTTTTTTCAACCTCACTTTTTCGTTTTTTTTATACAACTGTTGAAGATATGCTGCATGCAATTCGCTGTAATTTTTCTCTAAAAGTTTATCAAACCATTTCATCATTAAATAATATAATTCCTCTGCAAGTACAATAACATCATACTCTTTTCCCGTTATTTGTTTTAATGAAACAGGGTTGGGCAGCGATGCATCAAAATCAGTTTGATTTATATTTATGCCAATACCAACTACAGCCCATTGCCAGTTTCGTGTTTGTAATTGCCCGGTGCTCACCACATTTTCAATTAACACACCTGCTGCCTTTCTGTCACACCAGTACAAATCATTAGGCCATTTTATTGTTGTTTGTCCGCCTGAATATTTATTTAAAAAATCATTTGCCGCCAAAGCCATACAAATACTCAGGTAAAATTGCTGGTCTATCCGCAGCATATCCATCTTTAAAATCAGGCTCATGGCTATACTTTGCCCTGATATAGATCTCCAGGTTTTACCCCTTTGTCCTTTTCCAGCAGTTTGCTCTTTGGTAACAAAGGCCATTCCATGTTTTGCCATTCCTTGCCGAACTTTTGCCATGGCATAATTGTTGGTACTGTCAACACTGTCCAATATTTTAAAAAAAGCGTTATCGGGCATACTTATTCAAATGACAAAGAAGTGTTACTTTTGCCATTAGTTGCAAGCTACATGCTCATTTGTAAATAACAAAAGTTTAATATTGCCGTTATTAAAAAATACGGCCCAAAAAATATAATTTCAATTTGAACAACCTTAACGTTTTAAATACCAGAAAAAAAAGCACTGTAGTAAAACTTACCCGTAACAGCAAAATCTTCAAAGCCATAATTAAAGCCATACAGGATAAAAAGGGTGAACATATTTTAAGCCTCGACTTGCGTAAAATACCCGAAGCCGTTTCAGATTTTTTTATTATTTGCCAGGCAAACAGTAATACACAGCTAAAAGCCATTGCAGATTTTGTAGAAGAAGAAGTAAAAAATAATTGTGATGAAGCACCTTATAAGCACGAAGGCAGGCAGGCGCAGCAATGGATTTTAATTGATTATGTAAATGTGGTAGTACATATTATGTTACCGGAGCCACGAAAGTTTTATCAGCTGGAAGAAATGTGGAGCGATGCGCCGGGGATGGAACATATTGATTTGAAAAAAAAGAAATAAATTTTGATTATTTAAAATAATAACCGGTTAAAACCGTCAACAACAATAGTAAACCTTACTAAGCTACAAGCACTCAATAAACAATGGCAAAAAATAACATGAATCAGCAAAATGCTAATAAAAAATTTGGCCCGGACGGCACCCCTCCAACCGGTGAAGAACCTAAGAAAAAAAACCGTTTAAATATTTATTGGATATACGGAATTATTTTTGTGGGCTTAATAGCCTATAATATGTTCAGGGGCGTAAGTACCGAAGGGATTGCCACTAACAAATTGAAGTTTTACGAAATGGTAAAACAGGGCGATGTTGAAAAAATACTTATTGTATCTAACAAAACACCCTCTATTGTAAAGGTATTTTTAAAGCCTGAAAGCATAAAAGCAAATGACAGTTTTTATAAAGCACTTTGGAAAGATGAAGATGCTGCAAAAAAACTTGAAGCGTTGAAAAAAGCAAAAGAGCCACAGGTGTATTTTACTGTTGGCGACCCTAAAACTTTTACAACCCAAATGGAAGAAGAGTTATATAAACCCAATCCTGGAATTAGTAAAGTGCCAGACGATTTTGTAAATGAAGGTGAGTGGTTTGGGCAGTTGATGAATTTTATTCCTTTAATACTGGTTATTTTATTGTTTGTATTAATGATGCGTAAAATGGGTGGTCCAGGCGGTGGCGGTGGCCCCGGAGGCATATTCAGTATTGGAAAATCTAAAGCCACTTTATTTGATAAAGGCACAAGGGTAAATATAAACTTTGGCGATGTTGCCGGTTTGGATGAAGCAAAAGTAGAAGTAATGGAAATTGTTGACTTCTTAAAAAACCCAAAAAAATATACAGCCCTTGGAGGTAAAATTCCAAAAGGCGCATTACTGGTTGGCCCTCCCGGCACAGGTAAAACGCTTTTAGCTAAAGCCGTTGCAGGCGAAGCACAAGTGCCTTTCTTTAGTTTAAGCGGAAGTGATTTTGTTGAAATGTTTGTAGGTGTTGGTGCCAGCCGTGTAAGAGATTTATTTAAACAGGCAAGAGAAAAAGCGCCTTGTATAATCTTTATTGATGAGATTGATGCGATAGGAAGAGCAAGAGGAAAAAATGTGATGATGAGTAATGATGAAAGAGAAAATACTTTAAATCAATTATTAGTAGAGATGGATGGTTTTGGTACCGATTTAGGTATTATAATTTTAGCTGCTACCAACAGGCCAGATGTTTTAGACAGTGCTTTATTGCGTCCGGGAAGATTTGACAGGCAGATAACTATTGACCGTCCGGATCTTGTTGGAAGAGAAGCTATTTTTAAAGTGCATCTGCAGCCAATAAAAATTTCTCAAACATTAGATATACATAAATTGGCCGAACAAACACCTGGCTTTGCCGGTGCAGATATTGCCAATGTATGTAATGAAGCTGCATTGATTGCTGCAAGAAAAAGTAAAGAAGCTGTTGACATGAGCGATTTTCAGGATGCTATTGACAGGGTTATTGGCGGATTGGAAAAAAGAAATAAAATTATTTCTCCTGAAGAAAAAGAAATTATTGCATACCACGAAGCTGGCCATGCAATATGCGGCTGGTATTTAGAACATGCTTACCCATTATTAAAAGTAACGGTGGTGCCAAGAGGAAGTGCTGCGTTAGGTTACGCACAGTACACTCCAAAAGAACAATACCTGTACAATACTGATCAATTGATGGATCAAATTTGTATGACGCTGGGTGGCAGGGCAAGTGAAGATATTTTCTTTGGAAAAATAAGTACCGGGGCAAGTAACGATTTACAGCAGATAACAAAAATTGCTTACAGCATGATTACTGTTTATGGTATGAATGATAAGGTAGGTAACATCAGTTATTACGATCCCAGCCAGGAAAATATGTTTACAAAACCTTTTAGTGAAGAAACAGGTAAGATGATTGATGAAGAAGTGCGTAAACTAATTGATAACGCTTACCAGATTACTAAAAAATTACTTACTGAAAAAAAGGGTGACGTAGAAAAACTGGCTAAGGAATTATTGAAAAAAGAAGTGTTGTTTAAAAGTGATGTAGAGGCTTTGATTGGTAAAAGGCCTTACGAAGAAAAGAAAACACTGGATATTAAGGATGAAGATAAAGTTAGTGAAGGGCCTTCAACAACAATACCGGAAGAATTAAAAAATCCGCCACAAATTTAAAAGCCATGGCTGTATCGCAGGCAAAAGAAAATATTTTAAAAAAAATAAGGCAGGCGCTGAGTAATCCGGCGCCTTTGCCGTTTCCCAATAGCGAAGGAAATAATTCTATTTTTTTTCCGGCACCCGACGATTTGGAAGTGGTGTTTGCAGAAGAGTTTGTACAACTGCAGGGTAAATTTGCTTTTTGCAACGATGAAAAAGATATGCTGCAGCAAATACAAAAATTGATTGCTGAAAAGCAATGGACAAAAATTTATTGTAATGAAGATAAATGGAATGCGGCTTTTAGCAACACTATAAACCTTCCCACTTGCGATGCTTCTATTACCGGTTGCGAATTTTTAGTAGCCCGTACAGGAACAATTGTAATGAGTGCTGCACAACAAAGCGGACGTACGGTTAGTGTGTACGCCCCCATTCATATTTGTATTGCTTATACCAATCAATTAGTGTACGATATTAAAGATGCATTGCAAATGCTTAAAGAAAAATATGCAGGTAATATTCCATCACTTATAACATTTGCCAGTGGCCCCAGCCGCACTGCCGATATTGAAAAAACTTTGGTTACAGGTGTGCACGGCCCAAAAGAAGTGTATTGTTTTTTGGTAGATGCATAATTGCTATTTTACTTTATCTTTAATGCATAATGCAAAACGAAACACATCAACTGTTTGTTTACGGTTCTCTCCGCAGCGGATTTCACCATGCCGCTTATCAATACCTTTCCAAATATTTTACTTTAATAGGCAAGGCTGTGGTAAATGGAAAATTATATGATGCAGGAGATTATCCTGTTGCTAAACCAACTGAAGAAGAAAAATTTATTATTGGAGAATTGTATGCTATCAATAATGCTGAAGAATTTTCTTATGCTATTGGGCAATTAGACGATTACGAAGGTTTATTTCCCGAGGAAGGAGAAGCACCATTATATAAAAGAGAAATTGCAACAGTAATTTTAAATAATCAGCAACATACCGCATGGATATATTGGTTTAATGGTGCCGTTGAGGGGCTTACCGAAATTGCATCAGGCGATGTGCTGCAATATATGCAACAGAAAAATAAATAGTATCAGGCCAGTAGCAATCAAAAGCCCATATTCTTTCTCCTCATACATAATTTGTATATTTGATTATAACTAATAAAGAAGTTTATGACTGAAGTAATTTTTTTGATAGAAGAAGCGCTGGAAGGTGGTTATACTGCCCGTGCCTTAGGTGAAGCCATTTTTACCGAAGCAGAAACATTGGAAGAATTAAGAAATAATGTAAAAGAAGCTGTTGATTGTTATTATGAGGAAGACGATGAAAATAAACCTAAATTAATTCGCCTGCATTTAGTTAAAGAAGAATTAATTACTTTATGAGATTGCCGAGAGATATTAATGCTACAGGATTAATAAAAGCCCTGCAAAAATTTGGTTACGAAGTTTCGAGACAAAAGGGAAGCCATATAAGATTAACCACTACGTTTAATGGTACACACCATATTACAATCCCCAATCACAATCCTCTAAAATTAGGTACACTATCATCAATAGTTAACGATGTTGCTCTGCATTTGGGTAAAACCAAAGACGAAATTGCCAATGAACTTTTTTAGACCTCAATATTTTTCTATTGCCAAAGATTGATCCACATAAAAAAATTTATTTCCTTTCCGATTTTCACCTTGGTGCACCCAATGCACCCGAAAGTTTAATAAGAGAAAAAAAAATTATCGCATTTTTAGAGGAAATAAAAAAAGATGCTGCACAAATTTTTATTGTAGGCGACCTGTTTGATTTTTGGTACGAATACAAAATGGTTGTACCTAAAGGCTATGTCCGCATTTTGGGTAAGCTTGCTGAAATTACCGACAGCGGGATCCCCATTCATTTTTTTGCAGGCAACCACGATATGTGGATGAAAAATTATTTTCAGCAGGAACTTAATATACCCGTTTATTTTGAGCCCGTGCCTTTTGAATTTAATGGTAAAAAATTTTTAATAGGCCATGGTGATGGTTTAGGCCCCGATGATCATGGTTATAAATTCATTAAAAAAATATTCAGGAATAAAGTTTGTCAGTGGTTGTTTGGCATTTTACCGCCGCAAATTGGAATGGGCATTGCAAATTATTTCAGCCGTAAAAGCCGGGCACAAACCGGGCAAACTGATGAAATTTTTTTAGGAGAAGATAAAGAATGGCTTATAATTTATTGTAAAGAAATTTTACAACAACAACACTATGATTTTTTTATTTTTGGCCACCGGCATTTGCCTATAAACTTTAACTTACCGGCAAGCAGCCTTTACATTAATTTAGGCGACTGGATAAAGTACGACAGTTATGCGGTGTTTGATGGAGAGCATTTGGAATTGAAGTATTATAAGCCCGAGCCCCTATCCCCTAAAGGGGAAAATGGAGACGAAGAATAAGAAGATTGAATTTTATATAAAAAATAAAACTTGCAAAGAATAAAAAACATATCACTTTCTTTTCTGTGTTTCTGTGCTTCTGTGGCAATACCTTTTGCTGCACAAGCGCAAAACGATTCTGCTTTTTCTTTTTTTAAAATCATCAAAGGTAATTACACAAATTTTAATGTAGATAATCTTGATAATATTTACCTTATTACCGCAGGTAACCAATTAAAAAAAATAAATGGCAACGGCGATTCTGTTGGGGTTTTTAATGATGTAAAACGCTATGGAAATCTTTCTTACATTGATGTTACCAATCCTTTAAAAATTTTACTGTACTATAAAAGTTTTGCAACAGTGGTAATGTTAGACAGATTTCTAAACATCCGCAACAGTATTAATTTTCGTAAAAAAAATATTTTTACTGTACAAAGTATAGCTACTTCTTATGATAATAATATTTGGCTGTTTGACGAACAGGATTACAAACTTAAAAAAATTGATGAAGATGGAAAACTGTTACAGGAAACTACCGATTTCAGGATGTTATTTGATTCTGTGCCATCTCCAACACAATTAACCGACAAAGAAAATTTTGTTTACCTGTACGATGCAGAAAAAGGCTTTTACATTTTTGATTATTACGGTGCTTTTAAAAACAGGCTGCCTTTTTTAAACTGGAAAAATATAGCGGTGTCAGAAAAAAATATGTACGGTTTTGCCGATAACAAATTGTACAGTTACGAGTTAAATTCACTTACTTTAAAAGAATATAAATTACCAGCTTTTATTGCAAACAATACTGAAATAAAAGCTATCAACGGAAAAGTTTATCTGTTAAAAGATGATGGGATATATATTTACAGCGTAAAATAAATTACTCATTTTTAATTCGCTATCGCCCATTCACCATTCACGGCTTTATCGTATTTTTATTACATGGATTTTTTAGACCAGGTTTATTTAGACAACACCATCAGGAGTTACTGCATTGCAGGCGGTATTATTTTGCTGATGCTGATTTTAAAAAGATACTTCAGCAGGTATATTGCTGCAGTGGTGTACCGTTTATTTCACCGCCTTTGGAAAAATGTTGAAAAAAAATCGTTTACGGATCTGGTTGTAGAGCCGCTGGAATGGTTCTTATTTATTTTACTGGCCGTATTTACAATTGATAAATTAAATTTTCCTGCTGCATGGCAATATAAAATTTACGGTCATGCTATTGATGATATTTTTACAAGGCTGGGCATTGGCCTTATCATTATTTCTTTTACACGATTTTTATTACGCATTATTGATTTTATAGCATTGGTGCTGGGGCAAAAAGCCGCTATTACACCAGATAAAAGCGATGACCAATTAATTATTTTCTTTCGTGACTTTTTAAAAGTGGTGGTAGGCATTATTGGTTTACTGATGCTGATTAAAGCCTGCCTTAATCAGCCGGTAGGCAATTTATTAACCAGCATAAGCATTGTGGGTGCAGCCGTTGCATTAGCAGCTAAAGAAAGCCTTGAAAATTTAATTGCTTCCTTCATTATTTTTTTTGATAAGCCATTTACCGCAGGCGATACGGTAAAAGTAAATAACGTAACGGGTACAGTGGAAAAAATTGGTTTACGCAGCACCCGTATCCGCACTGCTGATAAAACATTAGTAACCGTACCCAACAAACAAATGGTAGATAGCTTGGTAGATAACTGGAGCATGCGTACCTATCGCCGTGCCGAAATTAAATTAGAATTGTCGCCTGAAACAACTGCAGCAACAGCACAACAATGCATTACTGAAATAAAAAAATTATTGGAAACAAAAACGCAGCTCACTTCTTACAATGTACATCTAACAGAAATTAGTAAAGCGGGTATAACAATTGTTGCGGAATATTTTGCTGTGCCAATAGCACTGGAAGAATTTATCAGTATTAAAGAAACGGTGAATTTTGCGGTGAAAGATATACTGGAACAAAATAAAATAACCATGAGCAGCTCAAATATTTTCGACAGCCTGGTAAACAAACAATCATTACCGGAATAGTTTACAAAATATTATTCCATTGTTGCTCCTCTTCCAAAACTGCAATATTTTTCTTTTTTATTTGTTGGGGAATATTGCCTGTGTACAGCAATGCAACAATTACAATCAAATAAATTAAAAGTATTAAAAGTACCAGCGAGAAGGTACTGGATAAAATCATAAACCCTTCCATCAAAAAAACTAAAATGCTGCTTATAAAAAGAAGCCCTAAAGCATGTATAGATTTTTTCATTAACAAAACAAACGCCGTAATACATAAAATATAAATGCCAATAATTGTAAATGGTATCCAGTGCGGATTCATAACAATCATCATTTGTATTAAACAGGTAATGGAAATCATCACCCCAAACAAACCTCCATTTTCGCAAAAACTTTCCTGTTGCTTTGTAAGAAATTCCATATTTATTTTAGAGTGTATTTAAAATATCCGCCAGCTCTTTATCCCATTTACCTGTTTTGCCATATTCCACAATTCTGCCGGCTTCCTTACCATCTTTCATAATAATAATAGTAGGCACATTTATAACGTTGAATGCGTCTGCAATGCTTGCTAAAGATTTTTTTGCCCGGTTTACCCCAAAAAAAGTAATGGCAGTATCTGCAACACCACTCATCTCCTGCAATTTAAAAAATTTAGGTAATACAAATTGTGTATCCTCACACCAGGTGCCACCAAACACTACAAACTGTACTTTAGTTTTTGCTCTTTCAAAAGCTGAGATGGTTGCAGTATCGGGTTTGTAACTGTTGGCGCTGCTGTTGTACCATTTGTAACTGGTATCGTTTTGCACAACATATTTATTTATGATACCCCGAAAAATATGCTCTTCAGGATGTTTTTCATCTTTTAAAATTTCGTATTGGGCCTGGCTGTATGCATTAGCAATAAATAAACTGCAAACTAAAAGTGTAGCTAAAAATTTCATTCAAAATAAATTAATTGGTGGAAAAAGTTCAAGAGGTTAAAGTTCAGTTTAAAAACCCTTTTACAAAAACTAATTTTGTTAATAACGGGTTATAGGTTCGCCTTCAACTCATTTAAAAAACCTTTCAGTTTTTTCAGCGACTCAATCATAGCAAATTTTTCATCTGCCTTTTTGTTATTCTTAATAAAATCTTTGGCGCCTTCAATAGTATATTTTCTTTCTCTTAATAAATGATAGATGAGTTTTAAATTTTTTACATCCTCTGGTCTGAACAAACGGTCGCCTTTACCATTTTTCTTTGGTTTTAAAACATCAAATTCATTTTCCCAAAAACGTATCAGGCTTTGATTTACTTTAAACATAGCTGCAACGGTGCCAATGGGGTAATACATTTTCTCAAAAAGCACTTCATCTTCCGGCACTTCAATTAAATCCACACCGGCATCCATATCTTTCAAACTCATGCGGCCACGGGTTTGCTTTTTATTGCTTTTTCTTTTAGGCTTAGCCGTAACAGTGGTTATTGCAGTTAAATCAAGCACCTCATCATTTACTTCAATATTTATTTCATCTGCAGCTACAGCAATTACTTCGGCTTTTTCAATTTCCGAAACTGTAAGCGCTGCATCTTTTACATCAGGCGGGGCGCTGCCAAAATCAAAAGCTATTTGTTTTTCTTCAGCCATTTGTTTTATAAAAATAAATAAACATTAGCAATATTTTTTTTGTAACACAAGTACTTTTTTAATCAAAACTTTTTGCACTTCCTGTTGCTGCAATTTTCAATACCCTGTCGTATTGCTCCGCATTTAAATCATTAAAGAAAAAGTACACCGGATCAACTGGTCTGCCATTAATATGCACTTCGTAATGGCAATGCGGCCCTGTACTTGCACCGGTGCTGCCCACCCATCCAATAACTTCGCCACGTTTTACACGCTGTCCATCTCTAACTTTTATGCGTACCATGTGCATGTATACTGTTTCGTATCCGTAACCATGATTGATAATTACGTGGTTACCCGTACCTGTACCCGGCCCGGCAGTTTTAATAATTCCATCGCCGGTTGCATAAATGGGCGTGCCCTGCGGTGCAGTAAAATCTAAACCGCTGTGCATTTTTGCAATACCATAAATAGGATGTATCCGCATACCAAAACCGCTTGCAATTCTGTTTAATTCTTTATTGCTTACCGGTTGTATTGCAGGTATGCTGGCCAGTTTATTCTCCTGGTTGTTAATTAATTTTTCAATAGCGCCATAACTTTCAAACTGGTAAGCCACACGGGCAGTAATATTATTTAACGTTTTTGCAATGTCGGTACCCAGTTCATCTTCATTTTTTAAACTTATTTTTTCCAGTTCTTTTTTCTGTTCAATAAGTTTTGTCCGGGCACTGTCACTTAAAGGGTTGGCTTCAAAAATAGAGCGGTACACCTGGTTGTCCCGTTTTTCTAATTCTGCCATTTGCTCCTGCAGTGTTTTAACTTTGGTGCTTAACACTCCAAAATTATCCTTTAAATTATCGTACTTCAGTTTAGTTTCTTTATCTGTTGCCTTAGGTAAAAATTTATTGTACAGGCTAATAATAATAAGACTGCTAACTGCAAGCGCCGAAAGAAAACCAAATATCCGCAACAGCTTTACCCTAAAAGGCGTAACCAGTTTTTCGTACCGGAGTGTGTTGGTGTTATAGAAATATTTTATTTTCTTCATGCTTTATTGTCTAAATAGCAAACGTTGTTTTTTGGGGTTTTGTTGTTTTTTGAACCAGGCTTTATTAATTCTATATAGCTTCATTGGCACAGTTTATCACGAAAGCATTCGGGGCAATCTTCAACCACATCTCTTTAGTCATCTTTAATCATGTTTTGCCTCTTCACTTACGTCTCCTTCATTTCCCTCCCCTCGGGGGAGGATAGGTGGGGCCTTTTCTTTACCTTTGCCACCGCTACAAATATAGCCCGATACACAACAAAAATCAACCCAAATAAATAGTTTTAATATGACGACAAGTGCCGAGATACGACAGCAATTCCTCGACTTTTTTAAATCTAAAGGCCATACCATAGTGCCATCAGCACCTGTTGTTATTAAAAACGACCCTACACTTTTGTTTACCAATGCCGGCATGAACCAGTTTAAAGATTATTTCCTCGGCAATAAAATATCACCCCACCCAAGAGTGGCCGACACACAAAAATGTTTACGGGTAAGCGGCAAACATAACGATCTGGAAGAAGTGGGTGTAGATACTTATCACCATACTTTATTTGAAATGCTGGGCAACTGGAGTTTTGGCGATTACTTTAAAAAAGAAGCCATTGCCTGGAGCTGGGAACTGTTGACCGAGGTTTATAAATTAGATAAAGACCGTTTATACGTAAGCATTTTTGAAGGCGATGCCAAAGAAGGTTTACCAAAAGATGAAGAAGCATTTAACGAATGGAAAAAAGTTATTGCAGAAGACCGCATTTTATTAGGCAATAAAAAAGATAATTTTTGGGAAATGGGTGACACAGGCCCCTGCGGCCCATGCACAGAAATACATGTGGATTGCAGAACCGATGAAGAAAGAAAAGCTGTGGATGGAAGTACATTGGTGAATAACGATCATCCGCAGGTGATTGAAATTTGGAACAATGTATTTATACAATTCAACCGTAAAAAAGATGGCAGCCTGGAGCAATTACCATCAAAACATGTAGATACAGGCATGGGC
>NZ_JANPCM010000553.1:0-12824 GCF_031430955.1 Ferruginibacter sp. | reverse complement strand
TTTATGAACTACAATTCGAATAATTTTAAAAATGCAGTTATCTATTTTAATAAAGCTGCTAACAACGGGTTTACACAAAGCAACGACTTTAATGAAAATCTCGGTTACGCTTACATTTACTCCGGCGAGTTTGAAAAAGGAGAAAAAATATTGCTGGATATAATGGCAAAAAAACCGGGTAACAAAGATATGTTAAGGGATATTTCCCAGGCTTATTACGACCGTAAACTGTATGATAAAACATTAGAGTTTTGCCAAAAATTATTAGAGCTGGATGCTAATGATGCTAAAGCATTGTACCAGGCCGGCATGTGTTTTCAAAAGAAAGGACAAAAAGACAGGGGCCAGGCCATGTGCGATAAGGCCATTCAGTTAGATCCTTCGCTGGCTAAAATGAGAAGAAAACAAGAGATGCCCGGAGGATTGTAGTTTAAAAATATTTAAAAAAGCCGTAAATTATTTTGCGGCTTTTTTAATGCCCATCAGGTTTTGCAAAATTTTTTTCGCCTGCCTTTATTGCAACAGCTAAATAATTTTCTCTGGGAGGTAAAGGGCAATTGTAACCATTATTGTAAACACAATATGGATTATAGGCTTTATTGAAATCGATGATAGCGGTATTGTTTTTTATATCAGTAACCAGCAAATCGATATAGCGGCCGCTGCCATAAGTATCATCACCGGTGGTAACATCTGTAAAAGGAATAAATAAATAATCTTTTGTAAGAGGTGATATAATTTGAGATTTATAAACCGTTAGTTGCAATGCAGTATCATGAATAGTAAATAATAATTTTCCGTACCGGATAAAATCTTTCTGGGGTATTTTTTTACCAGAGGTTTTCATTACAACAACAGTGGTGTCGGTCGATTTTTCGAAAGTACATTGTACGGCATAAGTTTTATCTGCCTCAAAAAAACGAAAAAATTTTCTGTCGGTACCTTTCACTACTTCGTGTGAGGTTACATAATTTTTTTGAAAGACTTTTATGGAATCGGTATAGGTTTTACTTTTTTGTGCAAAAGAAATTTGCAAACAAAAAATGGCAATAAGCAGAAAAGTATATTTTTTCATAGCGGATTAAATTTTAGTTCATCATTAATGTATTCACACTTCGTTGTAAAATATTAAAAGCAATTTCTGCCATAAGGTTTTCTTTATCTAAAGTGGGGTTTACCTCAGTAATTTCGAAACAGCAAATTTTGCGGTGCTGCATAAACTTACTTATTAAGTCTTCGGCTTCTCTTTCTCTCAAACCATTGCTAACAGGTGTACCGGTACCACGGCTGATAGAAGAATCTAAACTGTCCACATCAAAACTTACATAAATATCGGTGCAGTCGCTTAAGTAACGGATGGCTTTACGGTAAATAATTTCAACGCCATTGCGCCTTACTTCGTTGGTACTAAAAACTTTTATGCCATGTTTTTCTATTACATGTTTTTCTTCCTTTTCAAAATCTCTTAAAGAAATAAACACAATATCTTCCGGTAATATTTTAGGCGAAATTTTTCCAATATTTTTAAGCTGGTTCCACAACTTTTCTGTTTTTTCGTCAAGGTCATGTACTTTAAAATCTTTATTATCTTCAGCAATACTTGCCGAAAGCGGCATGCCATGCATGTTGCCGCTTGGGGTGGTGTAAGGCGTATGCAGATCGGCATGTGCATCAATCCACACCACACCTAATTTGCTTTTTGGTTTGGCCATTTTTAATCCTGCAATAGTTCCTGCTGCATTGCTGTGGTCACCGCTGATAACTACCGGAAAAAAATTATTCTTCACTGCATCATTCACCGCCTTGCTAATTTTTTCGCAAATACTTACCACGCCATTTATTCTTTTGGCATAAGGCGATTGTATAGGTTCAAAAAGTAACTGATTTTCTGATTCAATTTTCTCCGAAGGAAAATGAACAAAAAAATTACTCATAAAATCCAGGGCGGCAATCTTTATCGCATCTATACCCAGGCTGGCGCCACGTGTACCTGCACCAATTTCAGAAGGCACTTCAATTAGTTTTATATTCTTCATATAACTAATCAGCTGGCAGGCTGATGTTGTTTAGTGATAGTTAAAGTTACAACTTTACTTTTAAGGGATTAACTCCGTTAACTGTTCCGGTACAGCCGGTTATTTTAAACCGCACAAACATATCTTCGCTGTACCAGTTTTCTTTTCTGGTTTTTTGTATCACTTCCTGGTGGTCTTTCATTTGGTAAGCAAAATTTTTCATTGCTTGTTTGTTTTGCCAAACGCTGAAGGTGGCTTGCTTTATCCATGGTATTTCACCAATGCCGTAAGAGTTAATAAATCCATCGGAGCCTGCCATTTTTGATGCAACACCATCTACATTTTTCCAAAACTGTTTTAGTTTTGATAAACGTATTGTTGCCCTGGTTAAAACGGCAATTTGTCCTTCGTAATCAGACTTAGGTGGCAGTTCGCCAAAAACTTTTTTTCTATCCCACAAACCATGCCCTTCAATGGGTTCAAGCAAATAAGTTACTGTTTCGCAATTGAACAGGTCAATCCATTTTCGTATAAAGTTGCCGTATAATTTTTGCAATAAAAGTGCTTCTCCGTAATGTTTTAGCTGCACTTCTTTAAACTTTAAATTAGATACGGTTAAAATTGCCCATTGCTGCAGGTCGGGGGTTTTATCAAAAGTGCCATTTTTACCACTGCCCATCAGTTTCCAAAAGCCGCATCTTTTATTAAACCAAAGGGGAAACCTGAATAAAACCATTGCTAAAAAGGCAAATGGGATAAACCGTTTACGGTAACGTATTATTGTAAGTGTAGCAGTCATATAAAATTTAAAAACGCAATATAGCCCAAACTTTTTCGTTATTATAAAAGTTCAACACAGTTTTTATCCTAACCTTAGTTTGTTTGTGCTTTTAGTTAAGAAACAGCCCGCCGATTTTTCGGGGGGCTTTTTATTTAGGGCAAAAAAAGGCCGCTGAAAGTTCAACGGCTCTGGAAAATTTCACAGGTTTTTTAAAGTCTGTTTGGATTACAAAAACTGTTATAAACCTGTGACGTTTTTGCGTTAATTTAAAGTGAACTTTATAATAATTTAAAACTGCTCCAGCTTACTGAAAAAGAAATCGCCTTCAATAGCTGCATTTTCATCGCTGTCGCTGCCATGTACAGCATTCTCGCCAACTGATGCGGCATATAATTTACGGATGGTACCATCTTCTGCATTGGCCGGGTTGGTAGCGCCAATCAGTTTTCTAAAATCTTCTACTGCATTTTCTTTTTCAAGAATGGCGGCTGTAATTGGTCCCCGGCTCATAAACTCTACCAGTTCTCCATAAAAAGGTCTTTCGGCATGTACGGCATAAAATTCACCCGCTTTTTCTATACTAAGCTGTGTCATTTTCATAGCTACTATTCTAAAACCTGCGGCATTTATCATTTGTAAAATGGCGCCGGTGTTTCCTTTAGCTGTAGCGTCGGGCTTAATCATTGTAAATGTTCTGTTACTCATTGGTTCGTTTTTTTAGGCCGCAAAGATAGGAAGGGATTGCAGATTTAAGATTTCCGATTTTAGATTTGTGTGTATTTTGGCCCAAATAGTGTGCCGCTTGAAGCTTAAAAAAATCTGAAATACCAAATCTGCAATCTAAAATTGATTGTTTTCCCCTACTTTTGCGCCTCATTTATGAAGCCAATTCAAGACATCTTTCCTTTACTGAGCCTGCCTAAAAAAGTGGTAATTACTACCCACCAAAAACCCGATGCAGATGCCATGGGTTCTTCTTTGGCCTTATATCATTTTTTAAAAGCATTTGGGCATAGTGTAACGGTGGTATCGCCTACCAACTGGGCTACTTTTTTAAACTGGATGCCGGGTTGTAAAACGGTGCTGGATTTTGAATCACCCAACGAAAAATCGAATATTGCCATTGCAGAAGCCGACTGGATTTTTTGCCTGGATTTTAATACGCTCAGCCGTACTAAAAGAATGGAAGAAAAATTGATGACAGCAAAGGCAGAAAAGATTTTAATAGATCACCACCGGGAACCGCAAACCGAAGTGTTTGCATACGGTATAAGTGATACGGGCAAAAGTTCCACTGCCGAAATGATCTATGATTTTATTGTTGACTCGGGCAATGAAGATAAAATAACACCCGAAATTGCGGAATGTGTTTATGCAGGGGTAATGACGGATACCGGTTCATTCCGTTTTCCATCCACCACAGCAAGTGTACATAAAATGGTGGCAAAGCTAAAAGAAAAGGGATTGGATCACAGCCGTGTGCATGAAGAATTATTTGATAATTTTTTAGAGAACCGTTTTAGGTTTATTGGAAATGTTTTGCTTAACCGCATGGAAATATTTTATGAATATAATGCCGCATTAATTGCGATACCTCAAACCGATTTGGTTAAGTACGATATGAGGACTGGTGATACAGAAGGTATAGTAAATTATCCGCTAAGCATAAAAGGTATAAAACTTGCCGCTGTAATTATCGACAGGGGAGAAGAGCGCAAAAGTTCTTTCCGCAGCAAAGGCGGATTTGATGTAAATACATTTGCAAGAAAATATTTTAATGGTGGTGGTCATTTTAATGCCGCCGGGGGTTTTAATAAAGAACCATTGGAAGAAGTAGTGGAAAAATTTAAACAGGCCATGCAGGAAAATGTGGCCCAATTAAGCAGTTATCAATTTTAAAAACATATAAAAGTAAACAATGAAACAAATTTTTAATGCAGCGGTTATTTGCTTGATAGCATTATCAGCCTGCACCACTCCGTTTAAAAAAGCTAAAGACGGCTCTCAGTATAAAATTATCAGCAATAAAAAAGGCCCTAAAGTATTGACAGGTAATTTTATTGAAATGAATTCTTTTGCTAAATACAAGGATAGTGTTTTATCAAATTCAGCAGAAGAAGGAGTGCCGCAATATGCCATGTACGATACGGCTAATTTTCCTGAGCCATTTAAAGAAATATTTAAAAATATTCATGTGGGGGACAGTATTACCATAAAAATTTCTACCGACAGCATACTTGCAAAAGCACAGGGACAGGCACCGCCATTTATGAAAAAAGGCCAGTTTATTATGCAGACTTTTACCATTTTAAACAGCTTTACAACAAAAGAGCAGGCAGACAGTTCACAAAAAATATTTATGGCTGCTGCACAGAAAAGGGATTCTATTGCTGCCATATCACAATTAGCAAAAGATAGTAAATCCATTGAAGAATACCTGGCAAAAAATAAAATAACCGCAGTAAAAGCTGGTAAAGGTACCTACGTGCAAATTTTAGAACCCGGAACCGGTACTTTAACAGACAGCAGTATATTGATGGTTAACTACACCGGTAAATCAATGGGAGGAGAAGGAGTTACATTTGATTCTAATACCGATTCTTCTTTTTCACACGTAGAACCTTATCCAATTGATATGAGAGGCCCACAGGTAATACAGGGTTGGATTGATGGTTTAAAATTGATGAAAAAGGGTGGCAAAGCAAAATTTTATGTTCCTTCAAGCTTAGGTTACGGTAAAAGAGGTAACGGAGAAAAAATTAAGCCTAATGATAATTTAGTTTTTGATATTGCAGTGGTGGATATAATATCACCAACACAATATGCAGCCATTATGAAAAAGAAACAGGAAGAGCAAATGGCGCAACAAAGAATGATGCAGCAAATGCAGCAACAGATGCAGCAGCAACAACAACAGCCACAAACTGGTAATAAGTAAAAGAAACTAATTATAATCAAAAAGCATCCTGCAAAATCAGGGTGCTTTTTTGTATGCTGTAAATAATTTTATTGCTTCTGCAGCTTCTTTTACATCATGCACCCTAAGGATACATGCACCATTCATCAGGGCAATAGTGTTTAAAGCAGTGGTGCCGTTCAATGCATTTTCGGCAGTGGTGCCTAAAGTTTTATAGATGCTGCTTTTTCTGCTAAGGCCTGCCAGTATTGGTTTATCCAGCATTTGTAAAACCTCCATTTTTTTTAATAAAGAAAAGTTGTGTTCGATAGTTTTACCAAAACCAAAACCGGGGTCAATAATAATATCAACAATGCCTGCGCTTTTGCAGTGCTCAATTTTACTTATAAAAAAATCCAATACTTCTTTTGCCACATCATCATACTTAGGATTTTTATGCATGCTTTCAGGTTTGCCCTGCATGTGCATGCATACATAAGGCAGTTTTAATTGGGCCACTGTTGCAATCATTGCATCATCCATATTGCCAGCGCTGATATCATTTACAATTGATGCGCCAGCTTCCACAGCAGCCAGTGCAACTTTGCTGCTGTAAGTATCAATAGAAATTATAGTTTCCGGAAAATTTTTATGAATGGCTTCTATAACAGGTAACACTCTTTGTATCTCTTCATCTGTATTAATTCTTTCGCTGCCGGGCCGGGTGCTTTGCCCGCCAATATCTAAAATGGTGGCACCGTCATCAATCATTTTTTTTGCCAATGCCAGCATATCCTCATTAATATTGCCTTTATAAAAAGAATCTGGCGTGGCATTAATGATGCCCATAATTATGGGAGTATCAAACGCTAATAATTTACCCTTGCAGTTTAATGTAAACATTGGTGTAATTCAATTATTTTTGAGCTAAGATACAACAGACAACAGACAATGGACAACTTGCAATGTTTAACACTAAACGCCTAAACGCCTAAACTCTAAACTTCTAAACAAATTATATAAGTGACAACAAACCAACAATACGACAACGCAGTACAAACTTCTAAAGAAATTTTTTTAAGTAAGACAAAAGACTATGGTACTTCGTGGCGGGTGTACCGTATTATTTCTGTTGCCGATCAAATTTATATAAAAGCAAAACGCATACGCACCATACAGGAAAAGGGCGAACAAAAAATTGGCGACGATATCATCAGTGAATTTAAAGGGATTTTAAATTACGGTATCATTGGTTTAATACAGTTAGATATTAAAGATGATGAGCTGGAAGAATTACCAATTGCAACTGTTGAAAATTTATACAGCGAAAAAACTGCCATCGCAAAAAAATTAATGCTGGATAAAAATCACGATTACGGTGAAGCATGGCGGGAGATGAGCCAGGAAAGTTTTGTAGATTTAATACTGGCAAAAATTTTACGCATCAAACAAATTATTGCCAACAAAGGCCAAACCTTAATCAGCGAAGGTATTGATGCTAACTTTTATGATATTATTAATTATGCAGTATTTGGTTTAATCTTAATAGAAGAGGAAGTACATAGCTCTTAACTTATTTTTTAATGTCTGATGTTTGATTTATGATGTTTGAAGTTTTTTGGAGTAATAGATTTAAAAGTTTCAACTATTTTATTGCAGTGCTTTGAATTTAAGAATAGAGAATAAATGTTGAAGCCACAGTAGTATAAAATTTCAACAAGGCTCCATGGCAGGAAAGGGCTGTTTTTTTCCTGGCTTGACTTTTTTGTTACTTTTTTTGTCAAGAAAAAAAGTAAAGAAGCAAAGAATAAAAAATGGTTTGCAATTAAAATACACTTCACAAAAATATTATGATGAAACTATTTGTAAACATCTCCCGTCTATTAGTAGGAGCACTCTTCATATTCTCCGGCCTGGTAAAAGCCATCGATCCCTTGGGCCTGGCCTACAAAATGCAGGAATTTTTTGAAGTATGGGCCGCCGATGGTTACTTCAAAAGTTTAATGAACTGGCTCAACAATTATGCAACAGGCTTCTCTATTTTTATGATCACTTTAGAAGTAGTGTTAGGCGTAGCTCTATTAATCGGCTGGCAAAAAAAACTCACCACCTGGTTATTATTCTTACTCACTTTGTTTTTTACTTTCTTAACCGCCTTTGTTTTATTCAGCGGCAAAATAAGGGCCTGCGGTTGCTTTGGCGATTGTATTCCGCTGACACCCATACAAACATTTACAAAAGATATTATTCTTACTGCTCTTATCATTGCCATTCTTATCGGGCAAAAATATATACAGCCGTTATTTAAAAAAATGATTGGCGGAACAATTATTTTACTTGCTTTAATTGGAGTTTTGTCGTTGCAATTTTATGTGCTTAAACATTTACCCATTAAAGATTGCCTGCCTTATAAGATTGGTAATAATATTTTAGAACTCCGCAAAACCCCAGCCGACGCTACGTACGATAAATTCTTTTACTCTTATATTTATAAAAAGGGGGCTGAAGAAAAAGAATTTGGCATGGACAAACTGCCTGACAGTACCTGGACATTTGTAAAGCAAGCCAATAAAAAATTATTAGAAAAAGGAAATGGAAAAGTAGCGCTGATAAATGATTTTTCTTTTACCACCGAAAGTGGTAACGATACTACTGAAGCTGTTTTAAACCAGTCCGGAGAATATTATTTATTATTTGTAAAAGAATTTAATAAAAAAGAAGATAAATGGTACAACGATTTTAAAACTTTTTATGCCAATAAAACACCAACGGTTTATCTTGTTACTTCGGATGTAAAAACAGCCAATGAAATTTTTAACAATCCCGGCGATTTTAAACTGCAAATATTTTCATGCGATGGTACAGCCATTAAAACTGCCGCAAGGGTTAACCCTACTTTGTTTTTTATGAAAGGCCCCGTAGTACAAAATAAGTGGAGTTGGACAGATGCAAAAAATTTAGTGCGGAATGTAAAAGATACTGTAACTAAAACTTTGTAGCTTAAAAAAAACAATGGGTGGCATAAGCAAAATTAAATACTTTGACCTTGGAGTATAGAATGGGGTTAAAAAAGAATTAAAATTGTTCATATCAAGGTACTAATAAAAGACTCAGCCTGTTAACCAAAAAATGCTAAGAAGTTTCAGATATTTATTTTTTCCTTTGTCACTAATCTATGGTTGTATAGTGTGGGTTCGTAATTGGTTATTTGATAAAAATATTTTAAAATCTGTTTCTTTTAATTTCCCCATTATTTGTGTAGGCAACATTGCAGTTGGCGGCACCGGTAAAACACCCATGGTAGAACATTTAATTCGCCTGCTGCAAAAAGATTTTAAAACGGCTACGCTAAGCCGTGGTTATAAAAGAAAAACAAAAGGTTATACCATTGCAAATACAACCTCAACAGCTTTGGAAATTGGTGATGAGCCGATGCAGTTTCATAATAAATTTCCTGATGTGGCAGTGGCTGTAGGGGAGGAAAGGCTGGTGGCTATTCCGCAATTACTGCACGACAGGCCGGATGCTGAAGTAATAATTTTAGATGATGCTTTTCAGCACCGGCAGGTAAAAGCAGGATTAAATATTGTACTTACAGCATACAACAATCTTTTTACAAGAGATATAATTTTACCTGCCGGAGATTTACGTGATGTAAAAGCTAGCATGAAAAGGGCGGATATAATTGTAGTTACAAAATGTAAAGCCGGGTTATCTGCCGCTGAAAAAAAAACAATTACAGCAGAAATAAAACCTTTGGCGCATCAATCTGTTTTTTTTACAGAAATTGTTTATTCAAAACCCTGCCATCTTTTTAATAAAAGCCAGGCTGCAATAACTTCTCACACTAATATTTTATTGGTATGCGGTATTGCCAACCCTAATCCGTTAAAAGTTTTTTTAGCCGAAAATGTACATGGGTATGACATGCTGCGGTATCCCGATCATCATATTTTTAACAGCGATGATTTAGCAGATATAAAAAAACACTTTGAAAAAATTGAAAATGTCAACAAAATAATTTTAACCACAGAAAAAGATGGGGTGAGACTAATGAAGTTTGAAGAGCAACTGAAAGACTATCCGGTGTATGTATTGCCGATAGAACATTCTTTTTTGTTTAACGAAAGTACAATTTTTGATAAAATGGTTACTACATATATTACTTCCTTTAAAAATTAATTCCTAATATTTATCCGGCAACCCAACCATTTCTTTATGAGATGCATCATCATTTAATAAAGAATGAAGAAAACAGAATATTAAAGGCTATTCAGCGTTCTTAGGTTTCATTTACCCATAATAACCCTTATTGCAATGAAAAAAATTAAAATAATTGCCTGTATATTTTTTGTAACTGTAACATTTCAATATTGTTCTAAAAATGAAACTAACAGTACTGCCGAAACCGCTGCTGCAATTCCGGTTTTACCAGCAATACCATTTAATTATATTACCACTTATCCGGCGCATATACAAAATGCTTTGCAACTTAATGATAATACACCAGCAGATAACGCCATCACCAATGATGGCGCTGCCCTGGGCCGTGTTTTATTTTACGATAAACAATTAAGCAAAAACAATAAAGTAAGTTGCGGCAGTTGCCACCAGCAGCAATTTGGTTTTGATGATACTGCAAGGTTAAGCAAAGGGTTTGATGGCGGACCAACCGACAGAACATCAATGTCATTATTAAACCTCAGGTTTTATAAAAGCGGAAAAATGTTTTGGGATGAAAGAGCTGCAAGTGTAGAAAAGCAAGCCCTGCAACCCATACAAAACAAAGTAGAAATGGGTTTAACTTTGGCTGAGCTAGAAACTAAAGTAAAAGCC
Source organism: Ferruginibacter sp. (assembly GCF_031430955.1). Classification (GTDB taxonomy): domain Bacteria; phylum Bacteroidota; class Bacteroidia; order Chitinophagales; family Chitinophagaceae; genus Ferruginibacter. The sequence continues at coordinate 2,296 of NZ_JANPCM010000553.1, read as the reverse complement.
TTAAATTATTATCCTGCATTATTTCAAAAAGCATTTGGCAGCACACAAATAGATTCTGTTCTAATTGCTAAAGCTATTGCACAGTTTGAAAGAAGCATTGTAACTTATCAATCTAAATATGATAAAGTAAAACAGGGGCTGGCTGTTTTCACCACTGCAGAAGCACAGGGCGAACAGTTATTTTTAACTGCTGCCGGGCCAAACGCTTGCGCTACCTGCCATACACCACCCATGTTTTTAAACAGTCAAACGCCACCGTTTGGTTTAGCAGATGCCAATGATGCAGGCATAAATAATCAAAACAGGTTTAAGTCGGGTTCTTTAAGAAATGTTGCCAACAGTAAATCATTATTTCATAATGGGAGTGTAGTAAGTTTGCAGGCCATGTTAACTGCGGGTGCGCCAGGCAGTGGGCTGACACCAATACCAGCCCATTCAGTAGCTCCGCCGGACGTGCAAAATTTATTAGCTTTTTTAAATACACTTACCGACAATACTATTTTAACAGAAGAAAAATTTGCATCTCCCTTTAAATAAAAAAGGGTTATTTTTTTGAATTTACGCCATTAGATGAATGCGTAAAAAGGTAATTTTTTATAAGCTCTTATGTTTTAAAAAATTATTCCTGGTTGATATGAGTGGTATCAATTTTATTCTGCAGCGTGTCTGCATTAACTTCTTTTGCAGCAAGCATCCATTCGGGAATTAAAACCCATTCGCCATTAATAAAAGATACGGTATAAACTTTTAGGGTAGCATTTTTAGAACCTGAGTGTTCTTCTTTAATAATAATCTGCCTTATAGTATCACTTTCTTTTAAAGCAACCGGGGATACAAAATTTTCATCCATTTGCGCTGCCAGTATTGCTGCTTTTTCATGAATAGATTTTATTAGTGGCTCTAATTGCTTCAGTTGCTTTTCAATAATGGGCTGCTGTTTTTCTACCGATGCCTGTATCTTTTTTAAATTTTCATCGGTAAAACTTTCTATAATGTTATTTACAAAGGTAGGAACGTTTAATTCATTATAAGTTTCTGCAACAGGCATAACGATTGCCGCAGGTACAGCAGGTTTTACTGCTGCAGTAATTTTACTTTGAAAAAATAATACAGTTGCAAAAGTACACACCAATAAAAAAGTAAATAAAGGAAATATAAGCAGGTTTGTTTTTGTATGCGTAAAGTTTTTGCTGTTGGTAAAAAATTTCATACGCTTTAGTAATTGTTTTTTGCCTGTTACTGCTGCTAACTGATATGGAGGAATATACTGCTGAAGGTATTGCGCCTGCAATAATGTTTCTGCGTATAATATTGGCGAATATTGAAAAGCTATTACATTGCTGTCGCAATACTTTTCTCTTTCTAAGCGTATTTTTTTACAAATTAAAATAACGAAAGGATTGAAGAAGAAAATATTTTCTGCCATAATTAAAAACCAGTTGAGCAGATAGTCATTTGCTTTTATATGGGTAAGCTCATGCAAAATGAGGGTTTCTGCCTGCTGCATGTTAATTTGATTTACTAATGCTACGGGTAACAGAATAACAGGTTTTAAAAAACCAAAAGTAACCGGTGCATTTATTGTATTGCTAAACCATAATTGCACTTTTCTTTTTATACCAAAATGGTTGGCCTTTAAAGAAGTAAATAATTTTAAATCTACGGATGGTTTTTGCAACCCGGCGTAATGTAGTTTTTTAAAATTGCGCCATTCGTAAATGGCTTTAATAATTTTATAACTAACAGCAATAATGTAAATTGAACAAAGCCAGGGGGTATATGCACTCAGTATATTTTTAGAAAATATTCCGTTTACAGCCTCACCAATATAGTTTGCAGTAAAAGTATTTTCTGCATCAAAATAATAAATACCAAAAGTAATAAGGGTAAAAACTGTTTGTGTAAACAATAAAACAAACAGCCAGTTTCTTTTTTGTAAAGGGTTAATTTTATTTTGAACAATTTTTTCAAATGAAAAATAAACCACCAGCAATAAACCAGCCTGCCAAATGCTGTGCAACATACTCATGCAGAAACTGTAAGAGAGATGCGTCATTTTGAAATTAATTAGTTGATTGGTTAATTTGTTTATTGGTTGATTAGTGTATTTGTTCTTTACTGCTAAACTGATTAGCTAGATAATTGATAAACTATTTTTTATTTATCTTTTTTAAGCTGCGTAATCAGCTCCTGAATATTCTCCAGTTCTTCTTCGCTTGCATTGTGGCCGCCTAATGCCTGCAATACTAAATTAGCAGACGAACCTGCAAATAAAGTATCAATCATTTTATTTAAA
>NZ_JANPCM010000552.1:0-6999 GCF_031430955.1 Ferruginibacter sp. | reverse complement strand
AGAAATTTTACATGTTATCCTTAAAGTTATTGTGTTTTGTCCCGGTATATTTGATAAAGTACCCCCAGGTGTAAGTAAATTAAAATTACCCAATGTTTTACCATCGTATAATGCATTTTGGGTTATACCTGGAGGGGCAATAAAAGATGTAATAGAACCGCTGATTACATTTAAAACCCCATTAATTTTATTAAGCGTATCATAAGCCTGTACACTGGTAACTGGTGTACCACCATAATTTTTTATTACCACTTCGTAAACTATATCGTAAGTTTTTGAACCAACAGGGTTTTCTGTTGCAGATATTAATTTTTTTGCAGCTCCAATACCAGAAGTAATATCAGTCATATCGGCAGATGTAAAAATACTTGCCACCGGCCCTGCATTATAAGTAATGGCAGATTGAGCACCTGTTAAAATATCGAATTCCTTATAAGTACTGTTACAGGCAGTACTTGATCTGATACTGCCTACTAATTTACCATCAGAATAAGCAAGCCCTACAAGATTGCTGCCTGCAGGAAAAACAAGTGTATCAATATAAGTTGCCACAAGCGGCAGACCGAGATTGTAATTTTTCCAGTTTACTGTAAAATATTTATTGTCGAATGCGGCCAGCATTTGGCCACCGGGTGTCATTACCACATCTCCATTTTGCTTGTAAATATATCTTGGCCCAAAATCAAGTGGTTTTGAAATACCCACAGAACCGGTTGAAAAATCTACCTGCTGTAATTCCATTTTAAAAATGCCTACGTTTTTAAACCAAATTGTACCATTTATATCATAGGCACGTACATATTTTACATCAAGATTACTAAAATCATAATAGCAAATTGCTGGGTCGCCATTTGCAATTATTAATGAACTGTACTGCCCAACACTACCTGTTGCTTCGCCGGTAAAAGCCGCACCCCAGGTTGTACCATTAACATCAGCAGCTCTTATAAATTTTACATCAAGGCCTGTACCATCATAATAAGCAATGCCGGGGTTACCATTAACAATTGCCATTGAAGTGTACTGACCCGAATTACCTGCAGCTGCCACTATAACTCCTGCCCCCCAGGCAGCACCATTAACATCCGTTGCACGTACATACTTTAAATCCTGGTTACTTCCCTGATAATAAGAAATAGCAGGGTTGCCATTTACTACAACCAATGAAGTGAATTGACCAACTGTATTAGTTGTTTCTACTGCAACAGGTGCAGCCCATGCAGTACCGTTAGCATCAGAAGATCTTACATATACTAAATCAGCATTGGTAACATCATAATATGAAATGGCAGGATTTCCGTTTACTACAGCAAGTGAAGTATATTGACCAATATTATTTGCAGTTGCTATTGCTACCGGTACACCCCATGCAGTACCATTAGCATCAGCAGCACGTACATATCTTAAGTCCCCATTGGTAACATCGTAATAAGAAATTGCCGGGTTACCGTTTATTATTTTTAAAGAAGTAAACTGGCCAATATTATTTGCAGCTTCAACTGTTACGGGTGCACCCCATGCAGTTCCGTTAACATCTGTTGATCTAACATATTTTAAATCTCCGTTAGTAACATCATAATATGAAATAGCCGGGTTACCATTAACAATTATTAAAGAAATATGCTGACCCACATCGCCTGCAGATGATATTGTTACAGGAGTTCCCCATGCCTGACCGCTTGCATCATTAGACCTTACATATTTTAAATCTAAATTAGTAACATCGTAATATGCAATTGCCGGAACGCCATTAACAACAGCTCCGGAAGTAAATTGCCCAACATTACCAGTTGCATCCGGATTAATGGGCGGGTAACCTGTAGTATCAACAAAATTTATTTGATAACCTAAACCTGTTGCAGGATCAAATTCTACACCGGCAACAAATTGATTTAGAAATGTTTTGTAAACAGGCAAATTTGCAGGGCCAGGGCAACCCGTAGGTAACCATCTGTAGGTATAAGAATTATATATGCCGGAAACAAGTGCGATTTGAGTAAAATAAAGCTGACCATCATATGGATTAAATGTTACAGTAGCCAGGTTATCGCTAAAACCTGGTGCAGCAAGGATTGGCTTACACCTTGACCTGTGTGTAAGTATATTTAAAGTTGAATTATAATCGAAATATTTTACAGAATCACTTGCTGAACTATTACAAGGGTTACCGATACCTACAGGTATTGCAACAGTTGCTTTCTGTGCACTTGCCTTTGTAAATGTAATTGCTAAACCAACAATGCAAATTAATCTGCAAAGGGTTTTCACTGATAGGGTGTAAAAATTTTTCATTGTACGGAATTTAATTTATTATGTTGTAATTATCCGTTAACGGATAATTACAATTTGCTTAATATAGCTTTCAGCATTCGGTCTTACTATCTCTACAAAATAATTTCCTGCTCCCAAATCTTCTACACTTATTTTTAAATTATTATTATTTATAAAAGACTGATTAATTATTTTTTTCACCACCCTGCCTGTTGCATCATGTATCAAAATATCAGCATTACCTTTTACTCCCGAACCATTAATTATGATATAACTTTTTGCAGGATTAGGGGTAATTGTATAATAATAATCTGCTTTGTTATCTATACTGATTGTTTTGGTGTAAATAAAAGAACCGTCTTTTTGCAATATTTTAATTCTGTAGTAACCTGTGGCATTTAAAATATTAAAATCTACATACGAAAAATCATTGCGGTTAGGATTGTCAATGGCTTTAATAGTACTAATTTTTTCAAAACTACTACCATCTGCACTTCTCTCAATTTCAAAAGATGAATAATCATGTGCACTGTTAATGCTCCAGTTTAAAGTTGCTTTGTTGCCTTCTTTAATACCGGTAAACGTTAGCACCTCAGTTCCAAGCACTGTAGTTTTTGTAGGTGCAGTTGCTGTTGCTATTACCTGGCTACGCGAATCGAAAATAAGCGTAGTTGGTACAAAAGATAAACTATACTGAACCACGTTTGAACTTGTGGGTGTTAGCACGCCATTATTTACGTAATAGTAAATACCTCCCTGATCGTAAAGAACAACACTGGTATCCATTGAAGCTAAACTGCCTTTAATGCGAAGCACTATGGGCATATCAAAATGAGTAAGCGCAGAAGTTTGAATTATTTGAGCCCCCATATTAATTATAATATTTGTACCGGAGTTGTTCCATTTAATAGAGTTGTATTTTGCATACCCCGTATTATAAATCCACTGATTAAAAAATGTAGTAAGGTTTAAGCCCGAAGTTGCTTCCATGTGGCGCTTAACATCTGCTGTAAAACCATTTCCCTGGTTTAATAGAGGATCGGTTTGATAATTTTTTAAGGCCTGAAAAAATTTAGTATCACCCAATAATGTACGCAGCATGGTAATAATCATACCACCTCTGTCGTAAATGTAAACAGATGGAGTAAATATCGTAAGAATTGTAGAAGTATCAGTTACATAAGTTGCCTGTGCAGTTGCTCCAATTGTAGCTGTTTTTTTAGCTGTCCTCCACGTAGAATCAGTAATACCTACTGATGTTGCAATAGATGGTGCAAACTCTAAAAGCAATGCTTCGCTGTAATCTGCAAAACTTTCGTTCACCCATATATCGTGCCAGCTGCCACAGGTAACACTGGCGCCCCACCATTGGTGTGCCAGTTCATGTGCCAAAATATCCCAGTTATTAGCAGCAGTATAAACTCCCGAACTGCTCTCTCCGCTAAAAGTATTATGTTCCATACCTCCTCCAAATCCAAAAGTATAGTTACCGTATTTTTCATTTTTAAAAGGATAATCACTAAATAGTGTACTGTAAGTAGTAAGCATTAATTTAACCCTGTCAAGCGATGTACTTGCCGCAGCAGTGTTAGTTTCTGGAAAAAGATAGTTATAATATGGCATTTTAGTACCTCCAATAATAACGGTATCGGCAATTGTGGGGTATTGTACATAATTAGCTACAGCAGTACATACCTGATATGCCGCAATTGGGTAGCGTTCTTTCCAGTAAGTTCTTACTTCCGAGGCCGAAGTTATCTCATAAACCAAAGTACCGTTGCCTGCAGTTTTAAAATTCAATGGTGTACTTACTATCATATCCATCGAATCTGCTTTGTCATTTACCACAAATGATTTACAGGGCCACCAGCTGAAAGAAGAATATGGTTCTGATAATGTGTAAACATAATTTTGAGTAACAGAAGCAGTAACATGGGTTGATTTTACATACCCTGTACCGTTGCTAAAGCCGGCGGTAAGAGGAGGTACACCTTTATAATAAATAGATACAGAATCTAACGTGCCAATAGTTGGAAGTGATACAGGAAGAGTAATAGCTATAAGATTTGCAGTAGCCCTGCTGATATTACCAGCGGCTAATTTAGCGCCATGATAATACACAGAGTCGCTGCTTAAAGCTGTAGCCATATCAAAATTGGCTACACTAAAATTTGCCTGCAAAGTTTTAAAATAAATAGTAACCTTACCTTTTATGTATTTGCCTATGGAAGTATCAGGATTAATGCGAAGTTCCAGCCTGTAATATTTTACATCATAATTTGTACCAGTACCGGGCACCATCATTGCTGACTGGTCTTTTCCACTTATGGCTGCGGCTATTTTGCTTTCCACTGCTTTGTAATGTGCTGCTTTTTCGGGAGAAAGATTTGACTTTTGCTCGTTACCGGCATTATCCTGGTCTGCAAGAATTTGATTGTTAAGAAAAAGATCGTTGCCAAATGTAGAGCCATTAGAGCCTTTAATTTGTGCAGTAGAAATTTTACATAATAGTACCAACAATACTATAAATGAGTAATGTTTTTTCATAAACTGAATTAGATTTACTGGTTTAACTGGATATTAGATTATATCATAAACGTAAAGAAATAAAAAAAATTGCATTTTTAATTACAAACGCTGTCATTTATTTACTACAAAGCATGAAAAAATACTACGTTGTTTTACTATGTTTCTTAATAAATATTATTTATTTCAAAAAAATGATACCATCACAATAATTCTCTTTAACCTTTTTCTTCCTGGCTTTTATATACAATGCCGGATTATAACTGGTTTGTAAAATCTTATGGAAAAAAGCTTAACACGGCAACTGTTATTTATACGCCGGCATTTTTATTCCCCTGCTTTTAAATTAAAAGATAATTTAAAAGCAGTTGGTTTATTGCTGCTTACAATACAAATACATCCTTTGCCATATAACCGAAAATGAGTAGCATTAAAATTAATTCTTACTCTATTTTTAACCTAATACAGGCAGTTTTTATTTTATAAACCACACTGTTCTCTTCTTTTAAATACTTAATTTTAGATATTGTATTTTTACTTCTAAATTATTATTAAATATGAGTTCGAATATAGAAAATAAACCTGTTATAGGTATTAGTTGCGGAGATATAAATGGCATTGGCATTGAATTAATAATAAAAACATTAGGCGATAACAGGATACTGGATATCTGCACACCAATTATTTTTGCAAATAATAAAGTAATTAATTTTTACCGCAAAAGTGTACCTGATATTAATATTAATTTTACAAGCATAAAAGAATTAAACCGCATTAACCATAAGCAGGTAAACTTGTATAGTTGCTGGGAAGAAGAAGTAAGTATTATGCCTGGTACATTAAGTGACATTGGAGGTAATTATGCAGTAAAAAGTTTAACCATTGCTGCACAGGCTTTAAAAGATGGTAAGATTGATGGCCTTGTTACTGCACCTATTCACAAAAAAAATACACACAGCGAAAAATTTAATTTTACAGGCCACACCCCTTATTTAAAAAATTTATTTGGTGTAAAAGATGTTGTTATGTTTATGGTAGCAGAAAATATTAAAGTGGCACTGCTTACAGAGCATGTTGCTGTAAAAGATATTGCGGTGCATGTTACCAAAGAAAATATATTCAGCAAACTGCAAATCATCAACAACTCTTTAAAAAAAGATTTTGGAATAACTAAGCCAAAAATTGCTGTGCTTGGTTTAAATCCACATGCCGGCGATGAAGGTTTAATTGGTAAAGAAGATGAAGAAATTATTAAACCTGCTGTTAAAGAAGCCAAACAAAAAGATATTTTTTGTTTTGGCCCATACCCTGCCGATGCTTTTTTTGCCCGGGGCCAATATGAAAAATTTGATGGGGTACTGGCCATGTACCACGACCAGGGATTGATACCATTTAAATCGCTTGCTATTGGAGAAGGTGTAAACTATACTGCCGGCCTTAGCGGAGTACGAACTTCTCCAGACCATGGTGTTGCTTTTGATATTGCCGGTAAAGGCAAAGCGGATGAAGCATCCTTTAGAGAAGCTATTTTTAAATGTGTGGATATAATAAACAGTCGTAAAGAGTTTGCAGAGCAATATAAAAATCCACTTAAAAAAATTAGTGCAGGTATGTTAGCGAGGGCAGTTGATCAACGTATTACTGATATACCGGAATAAAAAATACAGAGGATTACCGGAAATTATAATTTCCGGTAATCCTTTCCTTTTTTACTCCACTTCAAAACTAATGCTTACATTAACCCTGAATTCGGTAATAACACCTTTTTTATCTACCTGTGCACTCTGGTTATTTACGTTTACACTTTTTATGTTACGCAAAGATTTAGCTGCATGCTTAACTGCGTTTTGTGCAGCATCTTCCCAACTCTTTTTAGAATTGGCTAACAATTCAATTACTTTTAAAATTGCCATAGTTGTATTTTTTTTATTAAGATACAACTATTAAAAAATAAAGCCTAACATTTTTATTGAAAAACGGCATCGGCTATGCCTTTATTAATGCTGTAAGAACTTATAGTTATTTCTGCCCTCCCTTTTTTATTTTTTGCGTTGCCAGTAGTTTTTTTAGCTTCGCTGCCATCGTCAAAATCAAAAGTTACTCCTTTAGGCAGTTTATAGTCTTTACTGTTAAAAGAAAAAATTATTTTATCGGGCAATCCGTAATCTATATATTTTCCATAAGCCATTTCCAGTTCATAAC
>NZ_JANPCM010000551.1:0-6439 GCF_031430955.1 Ferruginibacter sp. | reverse complement strand
ATAAACTGCGATAACTTAATTTAGCATACTCTTCCATTTTTAAGTTAAAGCAAAAATTATCTTCCATCACTGTTTGCAAAGTTACTGCCTGCGGTGCATGCAATAAGCCACAGAAATAACATAGCAACTCCCCGTTGGCTTCATTATCGGCCAGTGTAAGAATCAATTCCCTGAATTTTAATTGCAGTAACGATTGATCGGGCGAAACAGCGGCATTGAAATAAGGGAGCATCGATTTAAAAAATGAATGCACTGCCTCGCTGCTTTCAATAGGAATAATAGACTGGTATTTTTTTTGAGATACAAAAAGTGGTTTTGATTTTGTTTTCAATACTTCACAAATAAATGCATCACTCACAAAAAAAAGATAAAAGCAAAATTCGGTTTCTAAAAACTGTTCTACAATGGCGGCACCCCGTCTTATAAAAACACAGCTGCCAGGGCCAACATTATAAGCGCCATGTGCAGTATGCCATATCTTTCTTCCCTCTGCCACATAGATGATATAATTATTGTGGCTCCACAGATCAGCAAATTTACTGTCGAGCCCGCAATTATACACAGTAAATAAAGAATCACCACAGCTAAGCCGGTGGCAGCGGGCCGGGGTATCTACAATATATTGGTTAAGATTATACAAATTTTAAAATTTAAAAAATAAAGACAATATCATGCTCCAACAATTTATTGACGGCATTCAAATTTAAATTTAAGAAAAAATATTCAGTAAATTAGAAGCATAGCTAAAACTTACAGACTATTTTTTTAGGTACTATTTGGTTTTTAACCAATGCCTAAAAGAAAGCAAACAGTTATGAATCACAAGTGTTCTGCAATTTTCCTCCTCTCATAACTGCTGAGTGATAATTCATAATTATTTTTGTGCCACATTTGTACTTTGCGAAGTAAAAGTATATTTACAAAAATTTTTTATTTATGCCCAACGATTCACTCCATATAAACAACAAAGCAACACCACAAAATACTTACGATGCCATCATTGTTGGCTCGGGCATCAGCGGCGGATGGGCCGCCAAAGAATTGTGTGAAAAAGGATTAAAAGTATTACTGCTGGAACGTGGTGGCAATGTGCAGCATCCTGATTACCCTACTGCTAACAAAGCCCAATGGGAATTCCCGCATCACCTCAGTTTATCTGCAGAAGATAAAAAGCGCAGTTTTATTCAAAGCCGGCATTACTCTTACCGGGAAGACAATAAACATTTTTATATTAACGACCAGGAAAATCCTTATGAAGAAACAAAACGCTTCGACTGGATACGTGGCGATATTGTTGGAGGACGTTCTTTGTTGTGGGCAAGGGCCAGTTACCGCTGGAGCGACCTTGATTTTGAAGCCAACCTTCGTGATGGTAACGGTGTAGACTGGCCGATAAGATATAAAGACATAGCGCCCTGGTATGATTATGTGGAGTCTTTTATTGGTGTAAGCGGCAACAGGGATGGCATACCGCATTTACCCGACGGGCAATTTCAACCACCCTTTGAAATGAATGCAGTAGAAAAACATTTTAAAGAAAAGATAGAAAATATTTACCCCGGCAGAAAAGTAATTATGGGCCGTACAGCTAACCTAACGCAGCCGGTTAAGGGCAGGGGGCAATGCCAGGCAAGAGATCTTTGCCACCGTGGTTGCCCGTTCGGTGCTTACTTCAGTACAAATGCCAGTACCATGCCTGCTGCTTATGCTACCGGCAACCTCACCGTAAGGCCACATTCGCTGGTAAATAAAGTAATTTATGATGAACAAAAAGGAAAAGTAACAGGTGTAGAAATTTTAGATACAGAAACTAATCAAACGCAGGAGTTTTATGCCCGGCTTATTTTTCTTAATGCTTCCACAGTAGCCACTGCATTTATTTTGCTCAACTCTGTTTCAACCCGTTTTCCCAATGGGCTGGGTAACGGCAGCGACCAGGTTGGCCGCAACCTGATGGATCATCACAAAGGAATTTCCATTACAGCACGTGTTGACGGATTTGAAGATATGTATTACTCTGGCCGGAGGCCAACGCCATTATTTATTCCCCGCTTTCAAAATATACATGATACAGCAAGCGGCTATATCCGTGGCTATTATTTTGGTGCCAACGCATCCCGGCCAAGGCAGGCAGGCAGTGCCGTTATTGGCAAGGAATTAAAAGATGCCTTAACAGAACCCGGCCCGTGGCAGCTGAACCTTTATGCATACGGCGAGTGTTTACCCTATGCGGATAACAGGATTACTTTAAACAATAATAAAAAAGATGCATGGGGCAGGCCCATTATTACCATTGATTGTGAGTTTAAAGAAAATGAAAAAGCCATGCATGCCGATATGGTAAAAAAGGGTGAGGAAATGTTAACCGCAGCCGGGTTTAAAAATATTACTGTAAGGGCAGAAATATCGGCGCCAGGTAATGCCAATCACGAAATGGGTACTGCCCGAATGGGCCATAATGCAAAAACATCGGTGCTGAATAAATTTAACCAAATGCATGAAGTACCTAATGTATTTATTACCGATGGCTCCTGCATGGTATCAAGCGCCTGCCAAAATCCCTCTTTAACTTATATGGCGCTTACGGCAAGAGCTTGTGATTATGCGGTAAAGGAAATCAGGAAAGGGAATTTATGATGGAGGTAAATTCAGTAATAATAAAAAGGGCTGACGAAGAAAGCAAACATTGAATTGAGTATTTTTTCTGGAACAGGCAATTTTTGCTATCGTTTTTATTTTTTTAAAAAATTATGAAGAACAGGATGTACTCCGAAACACCTGTGCAAATAAGCATTAAAAAGTTTTTTGCTTGTGAATACTTATTGCATATATTTAACATGAAATCAGTACACAAAAAAAGAACCCTTATGAAAATAAATACATTCCTCTTCGCCATTGTTGTTTTAATAAGTTTTACTTCATGTTCAAAATCAGAGAACACATCACCTGTTCCCCCTCCACCTGTAGTGTTTGGAACAATACTCACAAAGGTTTATGAAGTTGATACAACAAAGGCTGCTCCGGCAGATACAATAAATCGTTGGAGTTTTACTTACGACAACCTGAACAGACTTATTATAGATTCCTTTACAAGTCTTACAACCTATTCTGGCAGTATTTATTATATTATAAATAAAATTGAGTACACTGGTACAGATACATTCGCCTACCGAAAAACTCAAAGAGCTTTTAAAGGCAGTAATTTTATGTCGGCTGATACTGTTTACTATAAATTTGTGAATAGCAGGTATGATAGTGATACTATGGTTTTTGACTATGGACTTACTTTTCCCCCTGGAACTGCACGTAATAAATTTACCTACAGTGCTAATGTAATTACCCGAAATTTTCAAAACTGGGTACCTCAAAACTCTTATACAGCTACTGAAGTACAGAAAATATATCTTACAATTGTAAATAATAATATTATTGCCCAAAGGGACACAATTGTTAGTTCTGTAAATGGCTTCCCCCAGCCCACGCCTACTATATTTACAACTAATGTTTCGTATCTGTCTAACCCAAATCCATTTTACAGCCTTACTGCCAGTTACAGTAATGGATATTTTAGAATCCCCGGCATAGGGAATATTGCAAACCGTTCATATGCTCCACGTAACCTTATATCGCAACAAACATCAAGTTACGGTTCTATTACTTATGATTACACTTTCCGGTCAGATGGGTATCCATTAATTGCACGGGTAAACAATAACCAAAATGGCACTTCTCTTAAAACCAAATTACTATTTGTTTACAGGTAGAAAAAGAAAGAATAGCAATTTTTATTTTGCAGCACCCCAATACAATTGGGCAAAATCGCAAAGGCACCATATGATCCCATTATTATTTCGTTTTCAATTTAATCATTATACAAGCTAACACTTACGCCAGTTTGGGTGATTGTAGAATAATTAATGTATTTGCTTATAAAAGACTGTGGAGATTACAGAAAATGATTTGTTAAAGCATAGACGAAGGCTAAATACTCTATAAAAAAATTACTCCTTATCAATAAACACCTCAAACACCGCTTTTTGTTTTCCCTTCTTTCCGTCACCTACATCATAACCCTTACTATCCCTAAAAGCTTTGTTGGCACTTTGTTTTAAAAGCCTTAACCATGGCAGGTATTGACTTCCTTTAGGTTTATTGGAAATGGTATTGGCTAACTCATTTGTAAAGTGATGGGTAAATATACTGCCCATTGCCATGTCAGTTATTGCAGGCTGGCCATGCTGCGATGATGATACCAATATAGATACCGCATTCTTTGCATCAGTAAACAATTTTTTAGTGAGCGCCTTGCTTAACCCGGGCATAATACCTTTTACTACGTTCATATCCTTTTCACTCTTCAGCGGCCGTTTAAAAGGTATATTAGTATTACAGCAATCGCCGATTGCAATATTGATACGGGCACCTTTAAAACGGATGATGTTTAATATCACCGCCAGGTTTTCGGTATGCTTTTCTATAAAATCAATTTTATTGTATTGCACCTGGTCGTTATGCGGACGCATATCTACCTGTGGATACTTGCGCCTGCTGTCTTTCTGGTAACTGAAACCATGACCCGAATAATAAAACAGGGTCACATCATTTTCATTATGCAATATAATACTGTCCACAGCCTGTATCAAATTATCACGATGATAATTGTGGCCCGATATTTCTATAGCACAAAGATCGCAATGAATATGTTTGCAAATATCTGCAAATACTTTTTTAACGGCATTGGCATCTTTTACGCAACCTTCATTTAATGCGGCATCGTGGGTATTGGCCATGATAATTAGCACCAACCTGGGTTGCTTTTTAACCTTCTCCCCGTTCATTGTTTTTTTAAATTTTTCCAATAGCTGCGAAAACGGAATTTGTTTACTGGCTGGCATAATTGATACAATTTAGTTTATTGGTATTGGCAGGAGTTAAAAAAAGCACCACACCTTAAAAATAATTGAAAATAGCAGAATGAGCAATAACTTGCAACAATAAACCTTAACTGCATAAGTCTATGCTCCGATATTGTTGCCTGATTTTTTTTGTTATTTATTGCAGCACTGCTGTTGCACAATCTTCTAAAATAGACAGCCTGCAACGCTTATTGCAAACAGAAAAGCAAGACAGCAACAGGGTAACCTTACTTTGGAAACTTGCCGAGCAATACCAGTTTTTTAAACCCGATACCACTTTACAATTAGCGCAAAAAGCATTTTTGCTGGCACAACATATAAAGTATAAAGAAGGAGAAAGCCGTTCGCTGGCAGTAATGGCTACCGGGCAATACCTGCTGGGCAATTATTCCGCAGCACTTAAAAACTATATGCAAAAACTGCAGCTGGAAGAAAAAAGAAGCAGCAGCCGTAACTATGCCAGTGCATTAAATAATATCGGGCTCATGTATATTTTACTGGCCGATTACCCAAACGCTTTGGGTTACCTGCACAGAGCCGACTCTACTGTACAGATTGCAGGCGAAGAAGTAAAGAAAGAATTGCAAAACAGGATACAGATAAACCTGGGAGAAACTTTTTACCGGATGAAGAAAATGGATTCTGCTAATTATTATTTTTCAGCAGTTTTAAAAACAGTATTAAATAACCAGAATAATTTTTACCAGGGTGCTGCATTACTTGGCCTGGGTAATGTACAATCTGCCGAAGGGAACGATAGCACAGCAATGGACAATTACCGCAGGGCATTGTTTTTTTTAAGCGATGGTACCAATAATGATATGCTTTGCGAAACAGCACTTGGCCTGGCCAATGTTTTTCAAAAAATGGGGCAGCCCGATTCTGCATTGTATTATGCAAGGCTTGCTTTTGTAACAGGCAGAAACGATGGTTTCCTGAGCAGGGAACTGGATGCCGCCGGTTTTCTCAGCCATTTTTATAAGAACACTAAAAAATACGACAGTGCTTTTAACTATATGGAACTAACGGTAGCCTTACACGATTCTTTAAAAGGCCAGGCCAAAACAAGGGAAGCTATGATCATAAGCAGTAATGAACAATTGCGCCAGGCAGAACTGGCAGAACAAAAGCAACGGGAAAAAGAAACGAGGCTGCAACAACTGCAAATACTGGCCATCTGTATTTTTATACCTACGTTTTTTATTATTACCCTGGCGGTAAGCAGGATACGCATACACAGGAATGTAGTACGCTTTATGGGAGTGGTATCATTATTATTATTCTTCGAATTTTTGATATTACTACTGCATCCTTTAATAGAACAATTGATGCACCATAATAAAGTATTAGAGTTGCTTGTACTGGTAGTAATTGGTGCAGGCCTGGTACCACTGCATCACCGGCTGGAAAAGTTAGTGATAGCTAAGCTTACAAAGCCTATGCCACCAAACTATACATCACCAGTAGCCGCAGATGATGCTGCATTTACAGCAACAATTGAAGAAGTGATAACAGAAGAGCTG
>NZ_JANPCM010000550.1:0-5052 GCF_031430955.1 Ferruginibacter sp. | reverse complement strand
GCAGAAAACATTTCAGCAGGAATATGATGAGTTATCAGCAAGTATGGGTTTAAAAAGTTTGCCGGGTAGTATATCTGAAGCCAGAAAAACCAAATCTTAAATACTGAAACCAAGGCATAACTCAAAAAAATCCAACTTCATTACTTATTTTGCCCTCTCGTTTTCGGCTTATCCTATATCGCCATTTCCCTGTCTTTTCTTCTTAATTATTTTTTCAATAAACTTTTATTAACCTGCTTCCCAAAAATATATCCAGCAACACCACCAATCACTGTTCCAATTATTAATGCTGCAACACTGCTGCTGCCAATAAAATAACTGATGCCAAGCCCGATGAATGCAAAAAATATTACAGCAACAATAATTGACTGGTTAGTTTTTTTATGCTTCGCATGAGCAACAGGAGGTTTATCATGATGTGGTGTATGTTTATGTGGGTGTCTGCTTTTAGATTCGGGCATAATTTTTATTTCAATGTACGATTTTTTACAGGCTTTCCTTATGGTATTATTGTAATAACCGTTAAAACACCGCCGCAGTAAGTTGCACATCCGCCAGCACAAAAGCTTTTTTATACCTTGCCAGCATCACTCCTGCTGCTGCATTTTTATGCTGTGCCAGCAAAGCCTGATAAATGCCAAATAAGGCCCAGCCATTTTCATTATTGTTCAGCAGGTCTTTTCTAAAAACTTTTTCGGCAGCTACAGGTTCATTTGCTTTTAAATAAGCATTACCCAAATAGTGTTTGGGATTTAATAGCCAGTCCCTTGGTTCGGTGTACACCATATGCTCTTCGGTGGTGGTGGCTGTTTCAAATGCTTTAATCGCAGCAGGATAGTTTTTTTCTGCCATAGCAATGTTTCCCGATAAAATATTTTCAGCTACTATAGCACCATCTATTGCAGGAGAAAAAACGCCGAATGGAAGATACAATCCGGAATCTTTCATGGCTGCCTGCATTTGCTGCAACTCGGTATTAGCTTCAGTAATTTTTGACTGATGTGCCAATGCCATGCCTCTGCCAAAATGAAAAAGTATAGCAGCATAAACCATTTTGGTATCAGGCTGTTTAGCTCTTAACAATTCTTCCCAATTACCAAAGCGTATATTCACTAACGTGGGTACCATCAATATATATTGAGCAGCGGAGCCGAAAGGTGCCGGTGCCAGTGAATAGGTTTCGGGAACACTTGCTGCTGTTTCTTTTGCAGCCTGCATACTGTACTTCCTGCGTCCTGCAAGCATACCTACTGTAGTTTGCATGTGAATATTATGTATCACATATAAAAAATCACTGGCAGCAACAGGATTGTAAATTGCAAAAACTTTTTTATAATCATTCAACGCTTTTTCATTTACGGTGGCCCCTTTATTATACTGCCCGGTACGCAGGTAAATATGCGAAGGCATGTGAACGGTATGCGAAAGCCCTGGTGTAAGCCTGCCCATTCGATTGGCGCTTGCCAAGGCTTTTGCGGCATAAGGCGATGGTTCCATTACATGAATATAATAATGATTAGCACCGGGATGATCAGGCGAAGTTTTCAATAATTTTTCCAGTACGGTTTCAATTAAGGGTGTCCATGGTTTTGGCGTGCCGTTAATATTCCACAAATCCCAGGGATGCTCCAGCATCATTGCATCGGCATACAAAGCTTGTGCATCTGCATTGCTTGAAAAATCATCGTACAGCTTTTTCATCATTGCGGTGTATTGTGTATTTAGTTTTGCCCTGGTGGCATCAGCAGAGTCTGCAGTATATCTTACCGCCATCGCATTGATCAATGCTTTTTCCATAGCACTTGCTTTGCCTGATAATTGTGTGGCCATTTGTGTGGCTTGCAAAGCCGCTGGCGATGCAACATATCCCAGGTCGTTGATGTTTGGCCCGTATGTTAATGCCTGTGCCCAATACATTATGGCACAACCGGAATCAAACTTCGCCGCTT
Source organism: Ferruginibacter sp. (assembly GCF_031430955.1). Lineage (GTDB taxonomy): Bacteria > Bacteroidota > Bacteroidia > Chitinophagales > Chitinophagaceae > Ferruginibacter. The sequence continues at coordinate 3,103 of NZ_JANPCM010000550.1, read as the reverse complement.
TTTTAAATGAAGCCATGGCCTCGATAATATGGAAGCTGTAATACATATTGATACCCTGGTTAAAATAAATCTGGGCACTATCACTTTGTGTGGAAATTTTCCAGGTGTATTTTCCTGTACCGGGTATGATGGGTATTGCCGTTTCTTCTGTAAGGCTGTTAATTGATTCCCAATCGGGGCCGCATGATATAGCTGTGCGTTTTTTATTTTTATAATGTTGAACTAAATTGGCCGCAATATTCCTGCTGCTTACTTTTATTATTTTAGAAGCAATAAATGCTGTGGCAAATGCCAGGACGGCCAGTAAGAGTAAATTACGTAACATTGTTGAAAGTTTAATAAGTAAAAAATACAAATTATTTTTCAACTACTGCAAATAAAATTCAAAAAAATAAAGGTAGAAGCGCTGGATATATTACTTCTTCTGCCCTCTAGTTTTCGGCTTACCATATTTCGCCATCATTCGGTCTTTTCTTCTTACCACAAAATTTACTTTGCTATTCTTGGCAGATTTTTCATGAAAGGCCGGGCCTACTTCATCTTTTTTAGGAATTTTTACCTGCACCGGTTTCATATAAATTTTAGGTTTCTCATCTTCAGTTAAAATATCAGAGATGATCAATCCTTCCGGTAAAGCGGCTATGGGCACCTGGTAGTGCATTAAAGTTTCTATGGCGTTTAAAAGCGGTTTTTCTTTTTCAGTAATAAAAGTAATGGCAATACCTTTTTTATCGGCCCTGCCGGTACGGCCAATACGGTGCATATAATTTTCGGACACATCCGGCGTATCAAAATTAATAACGTGGGTTACTTCGGCAATATCTATTCCTCTTGCAACAATGTCTGTTGCTATGATAAACCGGTAAGTACCATTTTTAAATTGCTCTACTGTGTTAAAGCGGTGATTCTGTTCTTTGTTGCTGTGTATCACACCTGCCGTACCCGGAAATTTTGTTTCCAATTGTTCGTACAGATCATCAGCTAATTTTTTGGTGGCTGCAAATACCAGCACCTTCGTCATGGTGCCATCTTCGGTTAATAATAAATGCAGCAGGTTTACTTTGGTGTAAAAGTTAGGTACTTCGTAACCGGTTTGTACAATATTTTCCAATGGCGTTCCGGTGGGTGCAGCTTCTACCCTTTCCGGATCGTTAAAATAAGTTGCAATTAATGCTTCAATATCTTCTGTTATGGTTGCAGAAAACATGAGATTTTGTCTTTTAGCCGGCAACAGATCCAGTATATTTTTTAATTGTGTTCTAAAACCAAGGTTCAGCATTTCATCAACTTCATCTATCACTAATTTTTTTATCGCTTTACTTTTAAATGCGCCGTTCATTGCAAGATCATACAGTCTGCCCGGTGTTGCCACTACCACATCAGCCCCATTGTACAGCTCTGCCATTTGTGTTTTAATATTTACACCTCCATAAACACCTACTGCAAGTACACTCATGTAAGGCGTAAGCTCTTTTACAGCCTGTACCACTTGTGCAACCAATTCTCTTGTGGGTACCAAAATTAAAATTTGAGGCACTTTTTCTTTATTAAATTTCCATTGACGCAACAGCGGAAGTAAATATGCAAATGTTTTACCAGTTCCGGTTTGGGCAATGCCACAAACATCTCTGCCACTCATAACTACCGGAAAAACCCTGTGCTGAATAGTAGTAGGAACAGTAAAACCCAAATCGTTCAACACGGATTGCAGGGGTGTATTTAAATTTAAATCGGCAAATAACATTTTATAAAATTATTTGGTAAAGATAGTTGTAAAAAAAAAGAAGGCAGATTTTTATCATTTCTGCTTACCAATACGGAAACCCAAATGCAATGAGGTTTTTTATTAATTATTTTTTTAGCCTTATTAATATATCCAATCACTTTAAACCTATTTTGCCGGTGTTATATTCACTCCAAAAATTATAATTTTAACTTTACGTATTTCTAACTATTTTTTTTAAATAATGATCAATATATATAAAGCTTCCCCTGATGATGCGGTACTTATTACAGAGCTTGCCAGAAAAATTTATCGGGAACATTACTTACACTTATGGCATGCCGGTGGTGCACAATGGTATATGGAGGAGTATGCTTATGCAAAAGAAAAAATTGAAATGGAACTTGCAGATAACAATATTGAATACTTTATCGCAGAGGAAGACGGCGCTTATTTGGGATATATGAAAATTGTATTAGCGGCAACCTTAGCAGGTGATGAAAGTATGCATGCACTGGAAGTGGAACGCATTTATCTTTATAAAAAAGCAACAGGAAAAGGTATTGGAAAAAAATTTATGCTGCTTGCGCAACAAATTGCTCACCAACTTAAAAAAGACATTATCTTTTTAAAAGCAATGGACTCCAGTACCGGGGCACTTGAATTCTACAAAAAAATGGGATACAGCATCTGCGGTAATTTAACTTTACCATTGCCGGTATTTCAACTGATGAAAAAAGAATACAGGGGAATGGTAATATTAAAAAGAAAAATAGAAGCATGAGATTATTTATAAAAAATCAATACCTAATCTCTTTGTTGTATCAATATTTATTTTTATCTTTCTTAAAAGCAGTTGGGATAACAGGACCTCCGTTCTAAGTTCTAAGTTCTAAGTTTTACTATACTATTTTAATACTGCTAAACTGCAATTATTCCGTGAAAAATAAATCAGGAAAGCATGAAAGAGATAATACGCTATATTCTGATAATTCTTTTAGTTCCGTTAGCGGTTTCCTGCAAACGAAAAATCTCATCTCCTTCAATAGAAACAATAAATGCAATCAACCTTAAACGTGGACAGGTAGTATTGTGCGGCCCCCCCGATAAAGAATTGGGTACAGTTTTATTTGAAACTTCATGCCCTGAAAAAGCGAAAAAAGATTTTGACCTAGGCGTTGCACTACTGCATTCATTTGAATATGATGAAGCAGAAAAAGTTTTTGCAAAAATTATTGATGAAAGCCCAGATTGTGCAATGGCTTACTGGGGAGTGGCCATGTGTAATTACCACCAGGTATGGCCTTCGCCTCCATCGCCTGCCGAATTGGAGAAAGGAAATAAAGCCATTGCTATTGCACAATCCATTACAAAAAAATC
>NZ_JANPCM010000549.1:0-4073 GCF_031430955.1 Ferruginibacter sp. | reverse complement strand
CCAAACGTGTGCAACGATCCATGTGCTTAATGCATTGTTGTCACTCATTTTATCACCCTGGTGCCCGTGTGTACAAAAAATAGTGAGTGTTTGATTGCTGACAGCAGTCTTTAAAATGATGCCTTCATAAACCGGCAATGGCATGGTAAAGTTTTTTTTCAAATACATTTCCACATCCAATTTATTTTTCCAGGTAACATCGTGGTTGCCAAAAGTTTTAAAATAATTATTGGGTTGAAAGGCAGCTTCGGCAGCAAAAGCTTTTTCGTTTTTTTCTAATACTTCTGCCAGCGGATATTTCCATAATTCTTCACTGTCGCCTAAATTAATAAAAGAAAAATTTTGCTGTTTGTAATATTGTAATGCAGTAAGATAATTAAATTCATTAGTAGTAAAATCGTCAGACCAGTCACGGTTGCCTTTATGCTGATCGCTGAAGATGATAAATTTATCTTTTAACGGATCAATAAAAATACTGCAAACTCTTTTGCTGTTTTTTTTACTGCTGTTGTATAATTTAGTTAACGATTTAAATACTACTTCCCGTTTTGGTTTGGCACTAAGGGTATTGGCCACCCAGCTGAGTGGTTTTTTAAATAAATATTGTAACAGCTTTCGCATAAATTAAGAGTTTGCCACAGATTATTTTTTTGAATGCAGCCACGGATTACAGAGATTTTCACTGATTATTTTCCTGCTGCTCTCGCAATACTGCATTTGTATTCATCCGTGTTAATCTGTGTAATCCGTGGCTAAGTTTTATTTTTTAAAATACTTTGCCAGCATCGGAATTTTTGCAAGCTCCTTCGCTTCTACTTTTGTAACAAACCACGTAAACAATCCAAACAGTACAGTAGCCGTGGTTAACGAAAACCAAAGATGACCGGGATAAATTTTATTAATACCCAAATGCAGTAAATAGATTAAAACCACCAGCACTAAATAAGCAATTAATTTTTTTACAGGATAAGGAACCGGATAATATTTTTGCCCCAGCAGGTAACTGCTTATCATCATAAATAAATAACAGGTAAAAGTGGCAATAGCAGCGCCGGTGTAATGCAGCTTTGGAATTAATAAAACATTCAGCACAATAGTTATTACTGCACCAACTATAGTTATTACTGCGCCATAAGTATTTTTATTGGTGAGCTTATACCAAACACTGAGGTTATAATAAATACCTAAAAAAATATTTCCTAATGCAAGAATAGGAACAATTTGTAAACCTTCGGCCCAGCGTTTGTTGGCAAAAGTTATAAAGATCCATTTAAACACATCTAAGTATAAACCTATTAGTAAAAACATAAAGCAGCAGGCAATTACAAAAAATTTCATCACCCTTGCATAAGTGCGTTGTGCATTTTCATCTTTACTTTTATTAAAGAAAAAAGGTTCGGCAGCCATACGGAAGGCCTGAATTAAAATAGTTATCAGTAATGCAATACGAAATATGTTTGCAAAAATGCCCAGTTCATGATCGGCCTGCTGCTGAGGTAAATTTACCACATGGCGGTAAATTAAACGGCTGAGTACATCGTTCACCATTCCGCCGAGGCCAACAATAATTAAGGGGGTGCTGTACTTCATTACTTCTTTCCACAGCACTTTATCAAAACTAAATCGTATCTGCCTTATTTCTTTACTTAATAAAACAAGTGTGAATACACTGCCGCACAAGTTGCCCAATAAATAATAACCAAGACCAACATCTTTGTTGTAAATACTTTTTAAAAAACTATCGGGGTTATTGTGTAATATTTTTGGCACAACACCCAGAAAAAAAATAACCACACTTAAATTAATTACTATACCGGCAATACGGGCAAAGGCATAACGCCTGGGCCGGTCCTCCTGCCGCAGTTTAGCAAAGGGTAAAGTGTTTAAATTATCTACAGCAATAATAGCAATCATCCACAGCACATAATCGGGGTGGTTGTTTAAATCGGCAGCACCCGTAATGGCACTTTTGCACAACAATAATATTAACGTAAAAAGTATGCTGCTGAAAAATAATGAAATGCTGAGTGTGCTGTACAGTTTTTGTCTATCGTGTGTTTGCGAAAAACGGAAGTACGCCGTTTCCATACCATAAGCATACAGCACATTTAAAAAAGGGATAATGGTGTACACCTGTACCAGGTCGGCAGTTTTTTCGGGCATGGTAATAAAAAACGGCAAAGCCATATTCATTAAATAACCTAAAAAACGGCTGGCAATTGTGGGTACGCCGTACCATAATGTTTGTGATGCTAATTTTTTAATGCCGCTCAATGGTTATTTTAATTTGCACCAAATTTACTTGTATAATTTTAATTTTTGTTTAAATAAATGATGCAACCATTTGCCAACATAAATTATCTTTGTTTAAAACAAAGTAATATGAAATACGCCTTTACATTTATTTTTTTAACAGCATTATATCTTTCTGCTGCTGCCCAGAGCCGTACTGCCACGGTGGAGTACCAAAAAATTAACCGCCAGGCTGTGGTAAACGAAATACCTTTTCCTGAAAAAACTATACGTGATGCTATTGACAATAAAATGCAGCAAATGGGCTATAAAGGAAAAGACAGCAAAGGCTACACGGTTTATAAAGGCGTAAGAATGCCCGAGCTGGGTAACGACAGTTACGACCTGTATTTTATGGCTGACAGAAAAAGCCGTAAAGAAAAAGAAAACTCTACCCTTACTTTAATGATATCGAAAGGTTTTGACAGTTTTATTGCCGACAGCACCGACAATAAAGTAATGGACAATGCAAAAAATTATTTGGACAGTATAAAAAATATGATTGCCGCTTACGACCTGGAGCAGCAAATTATTGCACAGGAAGATGCTATAAAAAAAGCAGATAAGAAAAGTGCTAACTTAATTGATGATGGTGTAAGCCTGGAAAAGAAAAGGAAAAATATTGAGCAGGATATTGCCGACAACAAAAAAAATCAGGTTAACCAGCTTGCAGAAATTGAAAAGCAAAAACAGATTTTGGAAGTGTTGAGGGGTAAGAGGAAATCTTAATTTAACGATTAAGAAAACTCCAACCCATAGTAAACTATCTCCCAAATTTAGTTATAAATATTCATCAGTATTGGTTTGTCTGATTGATCAATATATTTTTTAAGTTCCGTTAAAAATGCAGGTGCCACAGTTGGGCAGCCCCAGCTTTGGCAAATGGTAAGCGGCGCAACTTCTTCATTGGGTACACAGGCGTGTGAGTGCAATACTACAAAACGATTATAAGCATTGCTGTTGGTATTATCCAACCCATATAATTTAAAAGCAAGTCCAAATTTACCGGTATAAGAATTGCCTATTTTATATCTGCCTAAAGAAGTGCATAAACTGTTGGGTGTATTGGAGAATTGAATGGGGCTGGTGTTAGTTGTTCCGCCGCCATGTGTTACAAGACCGGAAAGTTCAACCGAATCTTTTTCTAAATTATAAACGAAAAAGCGTTTTTTTCCAGATTCAATTTTCATATCCAGCATAAAACAATACTGTTTGTTGAAATGATTTTGTTTTGCATACAAAACCATATCGTCAGCCTTTTGCTTTAATCTTAGTAAAGCGTTTTTACCCGTTTCGTCTTTTTTTACTTTAAAAGAAACCGCTGAAGTGGTAGTGTTGAATTTTGGTTTGTACCCCCGAAACAATCGGGGCAGGCATAAAAAATAAGCTAATGCAGAAAGGCTGGCCAACACCAGCAATACTGTGGCAGTAGTTTTTATTATAAATTTCATGAAAGTTTTATCGGGCTTAGATGCCTAACGAAACTGTTTCCACAAAATTTTTTAAGTTGTGTTAAAGAAAATAAAATAAATTAATTCCAAAAGCAAACAGGGTAACACTGCCATCCATACTTCCCATACCCATACCACCCATCATAGTAAAAGCATATTCTCCATGCGGTAATGTTTTATCTATTACCAGCTCCCAATAACCATCTTTTATTTTTTTTACACTAAAAGTATATTTATCACTTGACTTTTGTTTTTTACTGCCAAATGGCGACATGCCCGGGTTTTTTTGCAGCATTACTTTTCTTTTACTGTTTGCCGTTTCAAGTTTGT
>NZ_JANPCM010000548.1:0-1798 GCF_031430955.1 Ferruginibacter sp. | reverse complement strand
CATAAATCCCATGCAGCCTCGGGGTTGGTGTGTTTAATAACTATCGCATTTAATAATCCTCTTCCTCTTACTGTTTCAATAAAAGGCGAATTTAATTTGCGTAATTCGCTTCTTAGTAATTCTCCCATTGCAGCAGCATTTTCTGTAAGCTTTTCATCTTTTAAAACCTGCAGTGCAGTAATGGCAACTTTACATGCTAACGGATTACCACCATAAGTACTGCCATGTTCACCGGGTTTAATGGTCATCATAATTTCATCATCACATAATACAGCACTTACCGGTAACACACCTCCGCTTAATGCTTTACCTAAAATTAAAATGTCGGCACGTACAGCTTCGTCATCGCAGGCCAGCATATTGCCTGTTCTTGCAAGGCCGGTTTGTATTTCATCCGCCACCATCAATACATTATACTCCGTACATAATGTTCTTATTTTTTTATAATAACCTTCATCAGGCACTACCACACCAGCTTCGCCCTGTATGGGTTCAAATAAAAAAGCTGCAACGTTTTTATCCTGAAAAGATTTTTCCAAAGCGGCGGTATCATTAAATGGTATCGCCACATAACCGGGCATGTAAGGGCCAAAGTTTTTTACAGCAGCAGTATCATTACTAAAAGAAATTACACCTGTTGTTCTGCCATGAAAATTTCCTTCGCATACAATTATCTTTGCTTTGTTTTCTTCAATGCCTTTTATTTGATAAGCCCATTTGCGGCTGAGTTTAATTGCAGTTTCAACAGCCTCTACGCCGGTGTTCATCGGCAATACTTTATCGTAACCAAAATAAGCAGTAATATATTTTTCATACTCCCCTAATAAATTACTGTGAAAAGCCCTTGAGGTTAACGTTAATTTTTGCGCCTGTTCTATTAACGATGCAATAATTTTTGGATGACAATGCCCCTGGTTAACTGCTGAGTAACCGCTTAAAAAATCATAGTAACGTTTGCCATCAACATCGTATAAAAAAACACCTTCGCCACGGTTTAGCACAACCGGCAGCGGATGATAATTGTGTGCGCCATATTTTTCTTCTAAATCAAGATACTGCTGTGCTGTTGCTGATAAAGCAATTGTAGAGTGCATAAAATAAAATTGTAAAATTGTAAAAAAATAAATGTAGATAATTCCTCCGCCAGTGGCGGAGATAGGGGCTTATATAGCTCGATGATTGAGCAAATCGAGATTGTTGCCCAAAAAAGATTCTATGTTAAATAAATTACTGATAGTTGTAAATTTGATGCAAGGTAAAACTATTTTATGAGCTATACAATTCCTGCACAAACTCGTATTGGGCATGTGCATTTAAAAGTAGCTAATATTGAACGTAGTTTACAGTTTTACAAGGGTTTACTAGGGTTTGAAATTACCCAACGCTATGGCGAAAGTGCTGTATTTATTAGTGCTGGCAGTTATCATCATCATACCTGCCTGCCGGCAGGCAGGTAGGATTAAATACTTGGCAAAGTAAAAATGGGAATCCACCACCAGCAAATAGTACAGGGCTTTTTCACACGGCTATATTATATCCTACCAAAAAAGATTTAGCAATTATTTTAAAGCGATTGATAGATGCAAAATATCCGCTGACTGGTGCATCAAACCATGGAGTTTCGTTGGCTATTTATTTAAACGACCCCGATGAAAATGGTGTAGAATTGTATTGGGATAAACCAAAAGAAAATTGGCCTGTTGATGAAAATGGAAATTTATTAATGACAACAGATGCGTTGGATTTAGAAGATTTGATGGAGGAGTTGTAAACGCCTACAGCAGATGTAGGCCCTGAA
>NZ_JANPCM010000547.1:0-1929 GCF_031430955.1 Ferruginibacter sp. | reverse complement strand
CCCCCAGACACAGGCAACCTTACTTCAACTCCGCAACAACCAACCCCGACGCCCACACCCCCACCCCCAAAATTGTCCACGTAATATTTTTATCTGCCTGGCTTACAAACTGCCCGCCATCTACACAAAATAAATTTTTACAATCATGCGCCTGGCTGTATTTATTCAATGCCGATTTTTTGGGATCATTACCCATTCTTACTGTGCCGCCTTCATGAATAATTTCGCCGGGTTTGCTCAGGCCATAGTTATTTTTTTCATCATCATCACCGCCCCAGGTAATTACGGCACCCATATTATGCATTACTTCTTTAAAGGTTTCTTTCATGTGCTTGGCCTGTTTTATTTCGTGCTCACTCCATTTTACATTAAATTTTAAAACAGGAATACCAAATTTATCAACGGTGTTTGGGTCAATAGCGCAATAATTAGTTTCTAAAGGAATAGCTTCGCCACGGCCGGCCATACCCACACCGCAGCCATAAAAATGCCGGTAATCTTCCTTTAACGATGCCCCGTAGCCGCCGGCTTCTTTTTGTTTTCCCTTTACCACATATTTTCCATTTAAATTTTCAATGCCCCAGCTAAAACCATAACTGGGCTGGCTCATGCCGCCCCAGTATTCAATATGATAACCACGGGGAAAATCTAATTTTTTATTATCCAGCCACCACGGCGAGTACACGTGCAAGCCACCCACACCATCTTCGTTGTATCTTTTCCTGTCAAAAAGTTGTGGCAATATTCCACCCACTGCGGCGCCGGTAGAATCGTGTAAATATTTACCTACTACATTACTGCTGTTGGCCAATCCATTCGGGTGGCGTTGCGATTTTGAATTCAGCATCAGCCTTGCACTTTCGCAAGCACTGGCCGCAAGTATCACCACTTTGCCGCTAACCTGGTATTCCATCATATCATCTTTGCTGATGTATGAAACGCCGGTTGCCAATCCTTCTTTGTTTGTCAATACTTCACGTGCCATAGCATTTGCCACTACATCTACATTACCTGTTTTTATTGCAGGGTAAATTAAAACATTGGTGCTGCTGAAATCTGCTTTTGCCATGCTGCAGTTTCGGTTGCACTGTCCGCAAAAAAAACAAGCTTTTCTGTCGGCATCATTCTCTATATTTTTTGTAAGTATAGAAAGCCGTGAAGGGATTACATTAACCCCAGCCTGGCCTGCAGCATTTTTTATAAACAATTCATGCAGCCTTGGTTTTGGTGGTGGAAGAAAAAATCCATCGGGATCGTTTTCCAAACCTTCGTTAGTGCCAAATACGCCAATTAATTTATCTACTTTATCGTAATAAGGTTTTATATCATCATAACCAATGGGCCAGTCATCCCCGAGGCCATCAATACTTTTTCTTTTAAAATCTTTAGGGCCAAATCGTAAAGATATCCGTCCCCAGTGATTGGTTCTGCCACCCAGCATTCTTGCACGCCACCACATCCAGTCGGTTCCGGCTTCTTTAGTAAAAGGTTCACCTTCCACACTCCACCCACCATAGCAGGCATCAAAATCTCCAAAAGGCCTTATGGTGGTACTGGCGCCACGGCGTGGACTATCCCACGGATTTTTTAATTGCGTAATATTTTTTTGAGGATCGTACATGTAACCGGCCTCAATAATGCAAACCTTAAATCCGGCTTTGGCTAATGTATAAGCCGCCATACCGCCACCTGCACCCGAGCCTACAATTACGGCATCGTATTGTTTTGGTTGTTTTTTTATTTGTAAATCTCCCATACAGCAAAATTGATTTTGTAATTGAACAAAATTTACAGCAATATTTTTTAATAAAGTGATTTTGTGTAAAAAATTTTATACCGGTAAGCTATTTGATAACGGACTTCTATGATTTTTGAAATTATTAAGAATAAGATTAGTCTGGAGCCTGATTTTTTAAATTTATCTTTGAG
>NZ_JANPCM010000546.1:0-6152 GCF_031430955.1 Ferruginibacter sp. | reverse complement strand
TGAATCAATTTGTAATTCGGAATTTAAAAGATTTTCGTTTGTTTCCATAAATAGTTTTTTTGGTTAAATGATAGAACGAATATGTAAAACTTTACTGACACCGCAAAAGAAATATGATCAATATAATTTACTAAGATCACTTACTTAAAATAACTTTTCAAAATAAGAACGGCTGCCCTAATTTTTTAAGACAGCCGTTAATAAATATTGCAAGATTATAATTTACCGCCATTACGCATTGCTTCCATAAACAAAGAGCCAAACATAACAAAGTAAATGATGATTAGTAAGAAGAAAATTGCACCCAAAATCAATCCTATTATTGAGCAAATCCTTCCTGCATTAGAAGTACTGTAACTGGATGATGCGTACATTTCCGGACTTGCCTGATATAATTTTTTGTCCTTATTGGCCAATATCAGCCCTATAATACCGCAAATAACACCCACTATACCATAACAAAAGGCACCTACAATTGCAATAATTCCTAACACTAGTGATGCAGTAGCATTGGGTAAATTAGAAGGCTGATTGTAATTTGGGGTAATAAGGTTTTGTTGTTCATTCATAATAGTTGTTTTAGAACGTAAATTTATAAAAGTAAGAAACTAAGATAATAATAAATATTGAAGCGATCCAGATTTTTGTAATTTTAAAAGAATTGAATGTGCTAAATTTATCATCCAGCATTAAGAAAATAAAAAAAAATATTACCGGTATTAAAGCTGGATAAAATTTAAGACTTTGTAAAATGTCGCCCCTTAATAATGCTATACAACTTCTCTGCATACCACATCCCGGGCAATCAAAATGAAAAGCAGTTTTAAACAAGCAGGGTAACTGATGTTCTTCAAGCCAGCCAATAATATTTAAAAGAATTAATAACATTTAAAGAAAGATACTCTAATCCAAATTCCCAATTACAAATTTCCAATTCCCTAATAAGCTCTTGCAAACAAAACCCTCTCCTTACTTGGTTTACCTGTTATAATACAAACTCCATCCTCTTGTTTATTATTTAAAGGAATACAGCGTATAGTGGCTTTAGTTTGTTCTTTAATTTTATCTTCTGTTTCGCCGGTGCCATCCCAATGCGCTGAGATAAAACCACCTTTTTCATCTAATAATTTTACAAATTCATCCCAGCTATTGGCATCAGTAATTCTTTCTGTTCTAAATGCCAGTGCCTTGTTGTACATGTTCTGCTGAATATCATCCAGCAATTGTACAATTGCTGGTGCAAGTCCATCAATGCTAAGGGTATTTTTTTCTTTGGTATCCCGCCTTGCCACTTCTACCACATTGTTTTCAATATCCCGTAAGCCCAAAGCAATTCTTACGGGCACGCCTTTCAGTTCGTACTCAGCAAATTTCCATCCGGGGCGGCTGTTATCGTTGTTATCGTATTTAACAGAAACTCCTAAAGCTTTTAATTGCTTAACAATTTCAGTGGCTTTGCCATCAATAGCAGGTTTGCTTTCTTCACCTTTATACACAGGAACAATCACTACTTGTATGGGTGCAATTTTTGGTGGCATTATCAGTCCCTGGTCGTCGCTGTGCGCCATAATTAATGCACCAATTAATCTTGTAGATACACCCCACGATGTGGCCCACACGTAATCTAAAGTATTATTTTTATCGCTGAATTTTACATCAAATGCTTTGGCAAAATTTTGTCCTAAAAAGTGCGAAGTGCCCGCCTGCAATGCTTTTCCATCCTGCATCAAAGCTTCAATGCAATAAGTATCTTCAGCACCGGCAAAACGTTCGTTAGCAGTTTTTACCCCTTTAATAATCGGTACGGCCATATATTCTTCTACAAATGTTGCATATACATCCAGCATTTTTCTGGTTTCTTCTATTGCTTCTTCTTTAGTAGCATGTGCAGTGTGACCTTCCTGCCATAAAAATTCGGCAGTGCGTAAAAATAATCTTGTACGCATTTCCCAACGCACCACGTTGGCCCATTGATTTATCAGTAAAGGAAGATCACGGTACGATTGTATCCAGCCTTTATAAGTGTTCCAGATGATGGCTTCGCTGGTGGGGCGAATAATTAATTCTTCTTCCAGCTTTGCCTCAGGATCCACCATTAATTTACCGGGATTAGCAGGGTCGTTCTTTAAACGGTAGTGCGTTACAATAGCACATTCTTTTGCAAAGCCTTCAGCATTTTTTTCTTCTGCCTCAAATAAACTTTTAGGAACAAATAACGGGAAGTACGCATTCTCATGCCCCGTATCTTTAAACATTTTGTCTAATTGTTTTTGCATGTTTTCCCATAATGCAAAACCGTAAGGTTTTATAACCATACAGCCACGTACAGCCGAATGATCGGCCAGCCCGCCTTTAATTACCAGGTCGTTGTACCATTGCGAATAATCTGCTGCTCTTGTTGTTAGTTCTTTTGCCATACCCCTATTCCGCCAGCTGGCGGAGAATTGATTGTGTTTTGTTAATAATTATGTTTCCAGCATTTGTTTCTTTGGTCATCATCGTTGTGTCACTCACTTGTACGGCATAAAATTGGGCAGCTTTGTTCATTTTTTATTTTGACCTCACCCCTAACCCCTCTCCAAAAGAGAGGGAACTGGAATTGGGAGTTTTATAATTTTATACTCTTAACTTAACCACATTGCCCTTTAGGATTAAATACATATTTATTTTTTACTTCTTTTTATTTTAAGCCAGAAAGGCTGCTATTACTATTGAAAAGATAAAAATTTAATACAAACCCCAAAGGGTTGACATTAGAAAAATCCGCTTCATTCTACGCTCCAATAACACTTCGACTTCGCTCAGTGCTCAATAAAGATTTCTTTGTACAAGTGAGTGACACAACAATGTTGGGCTAAATTCTTCAGCTTGTTACAAAATATTGACTTTCAAAACCATTTAGCACATCTTTAACAACAAAGTATTAAACTTAAGCGTCTTATGGCAAATGTTTTGATACTTTTATATATAAGTGCTTTTAAAACTTGCACAAAAGTAGTAACTTCAATTTTAAATCTATAAAACTAAACGCCATGAATGCTAAAATTTTACTTATCGCCTTATCTGCAGCAGCTTTTAGCAGTTGCAGCACCGCTTACAAAAGTGGGCAAACACCCGATGATGTTTATTATAGCCCGGTTAGAGTGGTTGATGAAAGCCGCAACGATAATAAAAGAGACGAAGTAAGGCGCACCGAAACCACCGCCGACGATGCCAGGATAAGAATGCAAATACGTGATTACAGGTGGAGGGATTTAAATAATGAATACGATTACAGCTATAATAACAGCCCTTACAATTATTGCACCTGTACCTGCAACAGTTATGGTTACTATTATAATCCTTATTATTATTCAAGGCCGGTTTACAGCACTAAATACATTGCAGCTGCACCAATAAACAGCACACCAAGAACAGTAAACTTAAACACTTATAAAAATTACAGCACTGCGGTAACTACCAACCAAAAAACCGGAGCCGTTACAACCTGGAGCAAACCAACAAGGCAGTATAACAACAACAACGGCGGCAGCAGGGTTGGCAACATCATAAGAGAAGTGCTTACACCAAGCTCTACTCCCACTAACAACAACAATACCAATTCATCTTCAAATAATAATACAAGAACGTATTCACCTTCAACCAACAACAGCACGCCAAGCAGCAGCGGTTCTTCATCTGGTGGCAGCAGTTCAGGCGGCAGTGTTTCAAGGCCCGGCCGTGGTGGATAAGCCCCTATCCCCTGAAGGGGAATATGAATAAGATTGTTTCTTAAAAAAGTATTTATTACCTGATTTTCCAAATAAAATTATTGGACTGTAAAACTTATATGCCATGAAAAAATATTTACTCTTAATAAATTGTATTATTTGCACTGCGGCTTTTGCCCAAACACCCGAAGATGCTTTACGATATTCTTTTTATCCTCAAAATGGCACGGCACGTAATTTAGCTATTGGTGGTGCGATGGGCAGTTTAGGCGGTGATATAAACGCCACTTATGTAAACCCGGCTGGCCTCGGCTTTTATAAAACCGGAGAATTTGTTTTAACCCCTGCATTTTTATTTAACAGTAATAAAGCAAATTTTAGAGGCACCTCTAATAAAAACAAAAGCAACAACTTTGGCTTTGGTACCAGCGGATGGGTTTGGGGTTTTGGTAACCGTTATAAACCAAAAATAAGCAACGCTATTAGTTTAGCAGTAACACAAACTGCAAATTTTAACAATACAACTCAATACAAAGGATTAAATAATTTCAGTTCGTTTAGTGAGCAATTTGCTGAGGAGTTTGCAAAAAGTGGCTATTCTATTAACCAGGTATTAAATGTAAATTCGCCTTTGCCTTATGGAGCTGCAGTTGCTTTAAATACTTATTTGATAGATACTTTTTCTTTTGTTAACAGCAACGGTAAAAGAGATACAATTGTAAAAGCCGCACCTGAATTTATTTTAGATGCAGGCCAGGCAATACGCCAGGAAATGAACCGCACAACAAAAGGCGGCATTACAGAAGTAGCTTTTGCTTTTGCCCATAATTATGAAGACAAATGGTTTTTAGGTGCCACAATTGGTATTCCTATAATAAATTATAACAGCATTACAAGTTTTAAAGAGTTTGATACTTCAAATAATTCAACCAATCATTTTAAGCAATTTGAATATAAAGATGATTTTACAACAAAAGGTATTGGAGCAAACCTTAAGCTTGGAGTTATATACAGGCCACAAGATTATATCCGTTTGGGATTAGCCATTCATACACCTACTTTTATGAGTTTAAAAGATACACGTACTACAGCTTTATCTACCCAGTTAGAAAACCCTGTGGCTAACTTTTCAGAAAAATCTACCACTTTTACCAATAACCAGCCCGGCGAAAGTAAATACACACAAACCACTCCCTTTAAAGCTATTTTAAGTGCCTCTTATGTTTTTAGAGAAGTATCTAACGTAAAAAAGCAAAGGGCTTTTATTACTGCAGATGTGGAGTATGTTAATCATAATGGCAGCAGGTTTGGCAGCAATAATGAAACACCTACTGAGCAGGAAAAGGCATATTACAAACAATTAGGAGAAGTTATTAAAAATGAATACAAAGGCAGTTTTAATTTTAAAGTGGGTGGCGAACTGAAGTTTAATACTCTTATGGGCAGATTAGGTTTTGCTTATTATGGAAACCCCTACAAAGATGCTCCCGAAAAAGTAAACAGGATGTTACTGAGTGGTGGATTGGGTTATCGGAATAAAGGAATGTTTATTGACCTTACCTATGTACATGCCATTGCAAAAAATTTAGACATACCTTACCGGTTAGAGGACAGGGCCAACACTTATGCCAGCCTAAAACAACAGCGGGGTAATGTTGTTGCAACGGTTGGATTTAAATTTTAAGTCTATTTTATATTAAGAAAATATTTTATCATCAGTTGTAACTTTTTCTAAAGTATAACGTATTTTTATAGTACTAAACTGCCAGTCATGAAAAAAGTTACCATTTTATTTTCTGTTTTCATTGCATCCTGCTTATCATTAAGAGCAGAAGAATTATTGCTGCAACAATATGCTGCTAAATATAAATTTCCACAGGGAAGCGCCATGAGTGAAGTAAATGTTGTTTTTGAGAACGGTGTACTGCAATTAAATTCCTCAATGGGTAATTCCTCATTAGAAAAAACTGCAGATGATAAATTTTATATGCCTTCCAACAGCGGCACCATTTCTTTTATAAGAAACGACGCAAAGAAAATTACAGGGATAAAATTTGATGTGCAGAATATTTCATTAGATGGCATCAAAGAAGAAAAAGAAATTAGCGGTACTGTTGAGCCTGTGCCGATGTATAAATCTACCTTCCCGATAAAAAATCTTCCTGCAATGCTGACAGGGCAAGGTGGGGACTAACCCACTTAAATTCTAAATCTTTTTTAAACCAGGTCATTTGGCGTTTGGCATACTGGCGGGTATTTATTTTTATTTGCTCTACTGCATTTTCAATAGTTGATCTTCCATCTAAGTAATCAAACAATTCTTTATAGCCCACCGTTTGCAATGCATTAAGGTTTTTATACTGCTGCAGTTCCTTTACTTCATCTAACAAGCCCTCTTCCATCATAGCATCTACACGTTGATTAATATTTTTTATAAGTTGC
>NZ_JANPCM010000545.1:0-31400 GCF_031430955.1 Ferruginibacter sp. | reverse complement strand
TAATCTTCTTTTCAATCTCGTTACTTTCCTCCCCCTTCGGGGGAGATAGAGGGGGCTGTTTTCAACTCCCATGTCAACACCGTTCCACTTTTCTTCAAAGTTTCGGCAACACTGCAATATTTATTCATGGATAATTCGCAGGCACGTGCGGCTTTCTCTTTATCAATATCTCCGCTAAGTGTAAAAATAATTTTTGCATTGGCCCACAGCGATGGTTCTTTACCGGATTCTCTCTCGCCGGTAATTTTTATAGAAAAATCGGTGATGGTTTGTCGCTGTTTTTTTAAGATCATTACAATATCAATTGCACTGCAACCACCCAAACCCATTAATAACATTTGCATTGGGCGTACACCAAAATTATTGCCGCCACTTTCGTCGCTGCTGTCCATGTGTACGGTGTGGCCATTGGCATCTTTGGCCTCAAAACCAAAATCTCCGGCTACACGGTGTAAATTAATTTCAATCATTTTAAAACATTTTTACAAATATAAATATTGCAAGCCTTTACTTTGCATTTTATTTATGGCCTCCGCCCCCTCTATCTCCCCCGAAGGTGGATGAAATGGAGGAGACTTTAGCGGAGATAGAAACGAGGGTGAGTCACTCCTTAAAGAGTGGCTCACCCGGTAATGAAAAAGATAGCCTCACAGAGAAAAATGGTATTTTAAATCAGCTCCGCAGGAGCTTAAGGTGGGTAGAAAAAATAATGTATGTTTTTAATCGTTCCGTAGGAACGACAGATGCTTTTTGCAAAACATAATTAAAGCTCAATAAAGAAATATTGTTGAAGAGTGTCTCGCCTTAGGCCAGACCAATGAAGATGAAGAAAGAAATATAGCTGGGTTCAAAACAAAAACGCTTTTAAAAAAATAAAGCAACATAAAAATTATAAACCTTGAATAACTCCCCTTCAGGGGATGGGGGCAAATGAACATCTTTAAACATACCGGCAATTTTATTTTAGAAAGTGGTTACACATTTCCATCAATTGAAATTGAATACACCACTTACGGCAACTTAAATGCTGATAAAAGCAATGTGGTGTGGATATGCCATGCACTTACTGCCAACAGCGATGCTGCAGACTGGTGGAATGGCGTGGTGGGCAGCAATCATGTAATTGATCCTGAAAAATATTTTATTGTTTGTGCAAATATTTTAGGCAGTTGCTATGGCAGCACAGGGCCGCTGAGTATTGATACAAATACGCAACAACCTTACTACAATAATTTTCCGCTGGTAACCATACGTGATATGGTGCAGGCGCATATTTTATTGCGTGAGCATTTAGGCATAGAAAAAATATTTTTAGTAATGGGTGGCAGCATGGGTGGTTACCAGGCTATGGAATGGTGTGTGATGGAAAAAAATGTGATTGAAAATGTATTGCTGCTGGCAACATCGGCAAGCGAAAGTGCCTGGGGCATTGCAACACATACTGCACAGCGTTTAAGTATTGAAGCGGATAATACTTTTAATACTGCTTCGCCAACTGCGGGTGCAAAAGGATTGAAAGCTGCCCGTGCTATTGGTATGCTTACGTATCGCAATTATGGTATTATGGTGCAGCAGCAAACAGATAATGACGCAGAAAAAATTGATAATTATAAAGCATCATCGTACATTAATTACCAGGGCGAAAAATTAGTGCATCGTTTTAATGCTTACACTTACTGGCAGCTTACAAAAAGTATGGACAGTCATAATATTGCCCGTGGCCGTGGTGGAAATTTGGCTACTGTATTAAATGATATTACACAACGCACTTTAATAATTGGTATCAGCAGTGATATACTTTGTCCGCTGGTAGAGCAGCGATTTTTAGCCAACCATATTGCAGATGCAACAATGATAGAAATTGATTCGGATTACGGACATGATGGATTTATGGTGGAGAGTAAATTAATTTCGCAGCATTTGGCAGAGTGGCTGGGTGAAGATGTGGTGCTGGGTTTTGGCGCTGCGATATAAAAAATGCCCCTAACCCCTAAAGGGGAACTGCAGATTTTAGAATATTTATACTTTTTATCTTTCAAGCATTGTTATTGCTGAATACACAAGCATTGTTTCACTTGCAGCATAAAAAATTTACCACTACTTTATAAAGTAGATTCGTTTATTTTGTTTGATAAATTTATGTGTATGAAAAAATGGCCTGCTGCAGCAGTAATGTTTGCTGTATTAAATAATGCTGCGGCGCAACAACCGGCAACTCCCGATAAAATATATGGCCAACTTTTTATTGATGTACAAATGGAGCAAGTTTTTACCGATGGTAAAACTTTTGTGGATTGTACACCTAAAAGAAAAGTAAGCGATATTATGTACGATTACGGTTTAGCAAAAGGGCCGGGTTTGAATTTAAAAAAATTTGTGGCCGCTAATTTTGATTTGCCTGCTGCACCCCCTGCGTTTAATTATATTCAAAAAGAATTGGATGCGGCTAACCACATCCGTAATCTTTGGAGTAATTTAAAAAGAGAAGCCGATAAAAATGTAAAAGGATCTTCTTTATTGCCATTACCCAATGCTTACATTGTACCCGGCGGAAGATTTAGAGAAATTTATTACTGGGACAGTTATTTTACCATGCTGGGTTTAAAAGAAAGTGGCGAAACTGCCATGATTGAAAATATGGTGGATAATTTTGCTTATCTCATTTATCAGTATGGCCATATTCCCAATGGTAACCGAACTTATTATTTAAGCCGCAGCCAGCCACCATTTTTTAGTTTGATGGTGGAGTTGCTTGCAAGTATAAAAGGGAAAACTGTTTATGGAAAGTATTTTACACCACTGCAAAAAGAATATGCTTACTGGATGGGTAAAACTACTGATGGCACAGGCCATGCAGTAAAAATGCCAGACGGAAGTTTATTGAGCAGGTATTATGATAACAGCGATAAACCAAGGCAGGAAAGTTATAAAGAGGATTATGATGTTGCAGAAAGTGTAGCGAATGAATTGGCCATGCGTATAAAAATGTCGTCGCCGGAGGCATTAAAAAAAATACTGGATGAAACAAAAGCAACTGCATGCAGAAATTTACGTTCGGGTGCAGAGAGTGGCTGGGATTTTAGCAGCCGCTGGTTTGCCGATGAAAAAAATATTACAACCATTCAAACTACTACTATTATTCCGGTTGATTTAAACTGCCTGTTGTATCATTTAGAAATAACCATAGCAAAAATTTATGGATTGAATAAGGATACTAAAAATCAAAGAACGTTGCTTGCGCTGGCAGCAAAAAGAAAAGCTTCTATTTTAAAATATTGCTGGAATGCAAAAGAAAATTTCTTTTGCGATTATAATATTGAAACAAAAACTATCAACAATAATATTACTGCCGCAGGCTTATATCCTTTGTTTGTAAAAATTACAACCACACCACAGGCAATTGCAGTTGCGGCAACAACAAAAAAATATTTATTAAAACCCGGTGGTATTGTTACTACAATTAATAACACGGGCCAGCAATGGGATGCTCCTAATGGCTGGGCACCATTGCAATGGATTGCCGTAAACGGATTAAATAATTATAATGAAAAAATTTTGGCAAAAGATATTGCTGC
The DNA here is from genome assembly GCF_031430955.1 of Ferruginibacter sp. Taxonomy (GTDB): domain Bacteria; phylum Bacteroidota; class Bacteroidia; order Chitinophagales; family Chitinophagaceae; genus Ferruginibacter. The sequence goes on along the minus strand of NZ_JANPCM010000545.1, from coordinate 27,825 downwards.
CCGCTGGCTGGCATTAAATGATAAAGTATATGCAGCTACAAGTAAAATGATGGAGAAATACAATGTTGAAGATTTAAGTAAAGAAGCCGGTGGCGGCGAGTATCCGTCGCAGGATGGTTTTGGCTGGACGAATGGCGTGTATTTGGCATTGAAAGCATTTATAAAAAAATAATTTTTTTGTTATACTTGTACTACTGCACATTTTATTCGGGTACAGTTGTTTTGCCGTTCAAATGCAGCGCTGTCGTACATTTCTTTATCCACCACAATCGTTTGCAGATTTGATAACAACTTGTTTTGAGTAAATTTGATATTCTCAATTTTCTCAAAACGATTGCTAATGACTATACCAAAACCGCATTTAAGCTTCTGGCAAATAATAAATATGAATGTGGGCTTTTTTGGCATTCAGTATAGTTTTGCGTTACAACAAAATGCTGTTAATCCCATCTATAAATTTTTGGGTGCAGAAAATGGAGATTTACCGATGTTACAAATTGCCGGGCCAATTACAGGTTTACTAATTCAGCCAATAATTGGAGCAATGAGTGATAAAACCTGGCATCCAAAATGGGGAAGAAGAAAACCTTATTTTTTAATTGGTGCCATATTCTGCAGTATATGTTTATTTCTATTTCCATTTAGTAAAGAACTGTGGATGGCTGTAGGCCTGTTATGGATTTTAGATGCTGCAAACAATACAGCAATGGAACCTTATCGTGCTTTTGTTGCCGATAAATTAGATGGTAAACAACAGCCAACCGGATTTTTAGCCCAAAGTTTTTTTACAGGATTTGGACAAACATTAGGTACATTATCACTTTTTATTTTTCAATTAATTCCTTTTTTAAATAAAAGCAACGCTAATAATATTCCTTATTGGGTATTTGCCTCTTTTTTCTTTGGCGCAGTTTGCAGTATTACCAGTGTACTGTGGAGCAATAAAACAACTCCTGAAATTCCACCAACACCAGAAGAGCTTGCTGAACTGAAAAGTATAAAATTAAGTATAGCATCTCCCTTTATAGAAATTTATCATGCAGTTAAAGAAATGCCTGCTAATATGTGGCGTTTGTTTTTAGTGTATTTGTTCCAATGGTTTGCTTTAAAATGTTATTGGGATTACAAAGATTTGACCATTGCAAAATCTATTTTTAACACTACAGATAACTCTGCTGCAAATGCAATTTACCAGGAAGCTGTTGGCTGGGGCGGCTTGATAAGTGGCTGGACAAATATTATAACATTTGTATCTGCATTTGCACTGGTTTGGTTTGCAAAAAAAATTGGCGCAAAATTGGTTCATAGCACCTGTTTATTATTAGCAGCATTAGCGCTGGTTATTTTTCCACAAATCAGCGATAAGTATTTGGTGTTAATTCCACTTATTGGTTTTGGTATTGCATGGGCAAGTATGATGGGGGTTCCATATTTATTAATTGTAAAAGATATTCCTAAAAACAGGTATGGGGTTTATATGGGCATCATTAATATGATGATAGTACTTCCAATGCTGATTTATTCACTAAGCTTTGGATCAATTTTTAATAATTTTTTAGGTAAAGAACCTGTAAATGCTATTTATTTTGGAGCAGTATTTTTATTAATAGCAGCATTACTTACCCTTTTAATAAAAACCGAAAAATCAACAGAAGAAATAATTATGCCGGCTGGTATGGGGCATTAGCCCCTATCCCCTAAAGGGGGAAAAGTGAAGATCGGTGTTAAAGAAAAAAGTATTAATTAATGTTATGAGTTTAATAAGGAAAGATATAAAAAAGGAAAGCAACAATCTAAGTTCTCCGCCGGCTGGCGGAGAGTGGGGCAAAATACTCTGCATCGGCGAAGCATTGATAGATTTAATTTGTACTGATAAAGGCAAATCGCTGAGCGATGGAAATAATTTTTTAAAAAAAGCCGGTGGTGCCCCAACCAATGTGGCGGCAGCAATTGCAGCATTGGGTGGCAATGTAGAGCTGGCCGCAAAAGTTGGTGTTGATCCTTTTGGAAAACATTTAATAGAAGTGATGAGTGATTTTGGTGTCAATACCAAATGGATGCTGCAGGATGAAAATAATTTTACCACGTTTGCATTTGTATCGTTGATGGAAAATGGCGAGAGGGATTTTTATTTTAACCGTGGTGCCGACGGGCAACTGAGCCGTCAGGAAGTGGAGGCTATTAATCTTGATGAATTTTCAATTATTCATTTTGGTTCTGCTACTGGTTTTTTACCAGGCCCGTTGCAGGCAGCTTACCAGGGTCTTTTACAAAAAGCATTACTCAAAAATATTTTTATAAGTTTCGATCCTAATTACCGGCATTTATTATTTCAAAATAATACGCAAACATTTATTGATCAGTCGTGGAATTTTTTAGAGTGCTGCCATTTTTTTAAACTAAGCGATGAAGAAGCGTTGTTAATAACAGGTGCTGCAACATTAAGCGATGCTGTAAAAATTTTGTTTGAAAAAACAGATGGTGTTTTTGCAATAACACTTGGTAAAGATGGAACGATGTTAGGATTTAACGGGCAAACAGTCATTGTACCCAGTATTGCCGTAACACCTGTAGACACCACCGGTGCAGGCGACGCATTTGTAGGTGCTTTATTATACCAGCTCAGCGATAAACCGGTAGATGAAATAAAAGTTTTATCGGCAGAGCATTGGCATAAAATTATTTTTAATGCCAATAAAGCAGGAGCAAGAACATGTGAGTATATGGGGGCCATGGAAGCTTTTAAACATTTAAATAATACCATTTTTAATTAAAGAAAATATCAGTGTACGATTCTCAATTACATAGTCAAATTAACACCGGCCTGCGTAAAATGAAAATAGATGTGGGTAACAGCGATAATTTATTTTACACCCGTTTTGTTGCTAATGCAACTGCTATACAATTTTTGTACAATCAATTATACCAGCATCATCCAGAAAGCGAAATTATTTTTAAGCAGCTGATTGATACTATGGCAAAAGCATATTCGCAAAGGCCGGCAGCATTAAAATTAATTGATGAAGAAAAAGAAAAAAAAGGTAACTGGTTTTTAAGCAATGAAATTACAGGTATGAGTTTATATGTTGACCGTTTTTGCGGCAACCTTAAAACCCTTGGCGAAAAATTAGATTACTTTAAAACACTTGGTGTAAATCTTTTACACCTTATGCCGGTGATGCAAAGCCCTGCAGGCGAAAGTGATGGCGGCTATGCTGTTTCGGATTTTAGAAAAATAGATGAACGCTTTGGTACATTGGATGATCTGAAAGCGGTACAGGAAAAAATGAACGCATCAAAAATGTACCTGATGATGGATATTGTGATGAACCATACCTCACAACAGCATGAGTGGGCACAAAAAGCAAAGCAGGGCGAAAAAAAATACCAGAATTATTTTTACATGTATGATGACAGAACAGTTCCTGATCAGTTTGATAAAAACATGCCGGATATTTTTCCTGAATCGACGCCAGGTAATTTTACTTATGTACCGGAGTGTAATAAATGGGTGATGACGGTTTTTCATAATTACCAATGGGATTTAAATTTTTCCAATCCTTATGTATTTATTGAAATGCTGGATACAATTTTCTTTTTTGCAAATTTTGGCGTAGATGTTTTACGCATAGATGCCCCTGCATTTATATGGAAACAATTGGGTACCAGTTGCCAGAATTTACCATTGGCACATACTGTTTTACAATTGATAAAACAATGTGTGCAGGTGGCAACACCGGGCATGGCTTTATTAGGCGAAGCAATTGTTGCGCCTAAAGAGATCATGAAATATTTTGGTACAGGTTTATACACGGCTAAAGAATGCGACTTCGCCTATAACGCCACACATATGGCATTGCAATGGGATGCATTAGCAACTGGCGATACAAAAGTTATGCTTGCTGCTCAACATGAAATTTTACAAAAACCTTTGGGCACTTCGTGGATTACTTATACCCGTTGCCACGATGATATTGGTTTGGGTTACGATGATGATATGATACGGCATGGCGGATTCAATGCGTATGAGCACCGTAAGTTTATAAAAAATTATTATTCAGGAATGCATGAAGGATCGCCGGCAAGAGGTGCATTGTTTTCTGTAAATCCAAAAACACAGGATGCCCGTATCAGTGGTTCGCTGGCTTCGCTTTGCGGATTGGAAAAAGCAATTGATGAAAAAGATGAAAAGGCTGTTGAGCTTTCTATAAAAAAAATAATGCTGATGCAGGCACATAGTTTTTTTATTGGCGGCATTCCTATGTTATTTTATGGAGATGAAGTGGGTTACACCAACGATTACTCTTATTTAAACGACCCAGCAAAAAGTTACGATAACCGCTGGATGCACCGCCCTGTAATTGACTGGAAGAAAAATGAAAAAATAAATGATAAAGGTACGGTAGAGCAAAAAGTTTTTTCGGCTACACAGCAATTGATTGCTATCCGAAAAAAATTAGAAGTGGTAAGTGATTACAAAAACCTTACCTGGTTGCCGCCGCACAATATCCACATTGCAGGTTACCTGCGTACACATAATGGTAAAAAACTGTATTGCATTTTTAACTTTAGTGCAGCACCGGCTTTCTTAACATGGTTTGCATTTAAACAGCATGGCCCTGTTTCGGCAAAACTATTCGATCACTGGAGCAATAAGCATTACCATGTGGGTAACGACAGCGAATATTTTATTCTTGAACCTTATAGTTTTTATTTATTAGAACCTGAATTATAGTATCAACTTTTAACCGGGGGTGATAACCTGGTTTTTTCATGTGCAGTTAGTTTTGGTAAAAGCCCCTGTTTCTACAGGGGTTTTACATTTGCTGTAACACAATTAAAACAAGCATACATAAAAACAAAATTGTAAGGCTGGGTTTATCGAAAGAGCGGTAACTAAGGCAGATAAGGCAGATTTGTAAAATGATTATTTAATTTTTTTTGTTGCATCAATATTTTGAAAAAAGAATATCCTTGCAGCGTTAATATTTCTGTATTTATTGCCTGCGGCTGTTTGTATAAATATATTTGAATAACCAAACTGTATATTATTTTTTTCGGACAATTGGTATTTTGGTCCAATAAAAAAACGGTTCTGATCAAAATAATTATTTACAATTTGTTTACCAAAGTTGATATGCAGCTCATCATTAACAATAAATGACCAGGCTTTAGGAACTATTCCTTTTTGGCTCAGCGGAATTTCGTACCAGAAATTGTACCGCAGCTTCCAGTTAAAGCTGCGGCCACCGGCCAGGGTAGAATCGTTTAATATTTTACGGCGATAACGTTCTTCTAATCTAAACCACTGCATCATCCTTTTTTTACCGTATTTGGTATGCCATTGCAGTTGCTGCCATGGCCGGTGCTCGGGCTGCGAAATTTTTTTATGTGCAGCTGCTGGAAAATGATTTACATAAGCATAGCCTAAAGTAAATTTGGTTACATCATTAATATAGTATGTTATACCCGCCCTGATGATGCCGGTAGAAAAATTATTTACAAAATTTTCTTTGGTACGTAAATGTACATCTGCCCACATACCCCATTTACTACTAAACCGGGTTTGATTTAAATAACCCAGCCAAATTTGATTAACATTCTCTGTTTGTTTTACCTGTGCACCGGCTGTGGTATAAAACCATGTGCTTAAGCATAACAAAAAAATGATAAAGGGTTTTGAAATTCTTTTCATACGGGCATAAATTTATTACAAATTTCCTGCAAAAATTTATAACAAAATATTATTTTGTAAAATTTATTTATGATATTATAAATTAAAGTGCCGCCGTAAAGATTACAACTACCGGGTAATTTTTAGTGCAGTTTCCAATCGCTGTGCAGCATTATCCCAGTTTATGATGTTGAATAAGGCATCAACAAAATCGGTACGTTTGTTTTTGTATTTTAAATAGTACGCATGTTCCCAAACATCAATAACTAATAAGGGAATGGCACCCCATTGCGTTAGCTTTTCGTGATTTTCGCATTGTAAAACAATTAGGCTGTCGCTGTAAGGTTGGTACGCTAAAATGCCCCAGCCATTGCCATCTACATTTTTTGAAGTGGCTGCAATTAAAGTTTTTAATTTTTCAAAACTGCCAAAGTTTTTTTCTATACGTTTTAATAATTCACCTTTGGGATTATTTTTTTTGTTAGTCAAATTTGTCCAGAAAATAGAATGCAATACATGGGAGGAAAAATGGTAAGATAATTTTTTTGTCCAGAAGTCAACCGTTTCTAAATTATTTTCGTCCATTGCTTTTTTAATCACCTGCAAATCTTTATTGGCACCTTTTACTGCGCCGCCATGATGAAAAGTGTAATGCAGGTGCATGGTTTCTGCATCCATATAAGGCTCTAAAAAATTTTCGTTGTAAGGTAATGGCTGAAGGATATAATTGCCATTAGCATCCACCAGTTTATCAATATCGTTATTGGTTAAATTATTTGCAAAGGAATTAGTAGTGCCTGTTAAAGTTGCGGCGCCAACTAATGCGCCAGCCTTTAAAAAGTTTTTCCTGTTCATAAAATAAAAATTTTAATAATCAGTTGAAAATTTATTTTCTAATAATTTTTCTTTGAAAGCAGATTTAAAGAACCAGGCAAATGTAATAATGAAAGCCCTTGTATCCGCTTTGCTGTTACGGTAATTTGAAAATGCAGCCGTATTGTTTATATAGCCGCTTTTAAAGGTATTGAAAATATCAGTAACAGTTAAACCCAGTCTGGCATTTCCTTTACCTAATTTTTGCTGAAAACCAATATCGGCAAAATATTGTGCTATTCTTTTTCCCTGTGGAGTGGCAAGTGCGGAATTATAATTACCCATAACCTGTAATTTGCTATTGGGCCAGGGCATAAAATTATTTATGATTTTAGCATACCACCCAAAGGCGCTTTGCACAGCATCGGTTGATACATTACTGCCATTTAACTGTTGCTGAAACAAAGAGAGGCTGGCATTACAATCGTAAAACTTAGCGGCCTTTACGCTGATAACATTTTCAACACCATAAGTTACGGCGCTGCCAATATTTACAGGGTAAGTAAGATTGATGCCATTGGATTGCGACAGCACATATTGCCTGATGGTGTTAACAGCATAACGAAAAAAAATATTAGATGAAAAAGAAGTGTTACTCCATTCTTTATTATAACCCAATTCTACTGCATGAATAATTTCGGGTTTTAAATTGGGGTTGCCGCTGTGTGGATTTAAAGAATCGGTAATATCTGTAAATGGATTGAGCTGGCCTAAACCGGGGCGGTTAATTCTTTTGCCATAGCTAAGTTTAAAATATTCTTCTGCTTTAGTATAATAAACAAGGCTTGCATTGGGAAATAATTTAAGATATTGATTACTGAATTTTGTACTGTTGTTTTGTGTATTGCCCTTATTAAAAACCTGCTCTGCCCTTATACCAAAATCATATTTCCAATTTTGTTTTTCCGGTGAGCCAATGCTTGAATTGTATGTTGCATACAAGGCATGTACCTGCTCGTTAAAATTAAAAATATTACTGGCTGCAGTATTAATAACATGCATGTTGTTTAATAAATCTGCTGTTTCATAATCTGCATTAATATGCCTGAAAATACTTTTATAACCCGTTTCTAATTGTGCTTTTTTAGATACAGGAAATGAATAATCTAATTTTGCAGTAGATATATTTCCCTTTTCGTAATTATGCGTTTTTTCAAACCATGGATTGCCGGTACCCACATCATATTTATCTAACGATTGTGAAGTGATAGTTGTATTCTCCTTACCATTTTCAATTGAAGAAGTGATATTGCCGGTTAATGATTTTCTTTCAGTATTAAATTTTTTGCTGTAATCAAAAGCAAATTCTGCCACTTTTCCCCGTGCCAGTTCCAGCGAATGGCGATTGGTATTTACATTTAAATTGTTGTTCTGTTTATAAATAGCAGTATTTAAACTTTCATTATTATCCTGCCCTTCTAAATTTCCTAACGCTTCAAATGAAAAACTGTTTTTTGCATTGGGAGAAAAATCGATATTGAATTTCAAGTTTTGTAATTGCTCCAGTCTCTTATCTTTTCGGTTTTGATTTAATAAATAAGTATCAGGTAAATAAAAATTAGTTCGGCTTCCATTAATATTTCTTGTTCTTCCTGCAAAGCGGTTATCGTAAGCCAGGCCGAGGTTTACTTTTTTTGTTTTATTATTTATCAAAATAGAACTGTTAATTCTACCTCTGCTGCCCAGCCCTGCACCCAATGCTAATGCGCCATTAGTTCCATTCTGTTTATTTTTTTTTAGTTTGATATTGATAACACCGCTTTCGGCATTGGCATCGTATTTAGCAGTGGGGTTATTAATAATTTCTATACTCTCTATACTGCTTGCGGGTATTTGATCGGGGTTGCTTAAATTAGAATTTCTGCCATTAATTAATATCAATGGCGATTTTCCTCTTAATGTAATCGCACCTTCTGCATCTACCGATACTGTGGGTGTATTTTTTAGTAAATCTGTAGCGGTGCCACCGGCAGCGGTAATAGTTGCTGCTGCATTTACAATAAAACCCTGCGGTGTTTTTTCAATTAATTTTTTTTGAGAAGATACGGTTACTGCCTGCAAAAAATTTGCATCTTTAACTAATGTATGGTCTTCTATTTTTATTATGGGTGCAGCTTCCGTTAATGATAATTTTTGTGCAGCAGTTTTATATCCGATTAAACTGAATTTTAGAAGGTAATCGTTTAAGGTTACTTTGTCAAATGAAAATGCACCTGTGGTGTCGGTGGTAGTAAAATAAATTATTTTTCCGGTATCGGTTATTGCAGATAGCGTAACAGTAACAAATTCAAGTGGTGTAATTTTATCGAGTACTGTACCTGAAATTTTGCCGGTATTTTGTGCATACAGGCATTGCCCGATAAAACAAAACAGCAATAATAAAAAGAGTTTAAATGAAAACTTACGTGGCTTTACCGACATAATTATTTTTTAAGAATTCAATAAATAAACCGAATAGATTTATAAGATATAGTATTAGACGCTATTGTTCTGATAAACTGTTGCTGTTGACCTAATTTTTTTTGTCATGCGGTTTTAAACTAAGTCTGGTGGGTATCTCAGGATTTACCAGCAGTAAAAATAGTTTTGTAATTATCAAAACATCTTTAATAAAATCCCTAACACCGCAGCAACTGCAATTATATAAGGCTCCTGAATTTTCTTTGCGTAAAGTAACACTGCTATTGTACAAACCGCAATGGCTACTGCCACAAAATTGATGGAGTTATTATGTATGAGCGTTCTTTGTGCAATAATTATAACCGCACCCACCAAAGCGCCAACAACTGCAGCAGTAATACCATCAACAAATGCTTTTACCGGTTTATTTTTTGCAATTTTATTAAAGTAAGGCGCAGGAATAATAGTAAATAAATAACAGGGTAAAAAAGTTGCCAGCGCTGCTACACATGCGCCGGGAAAGCCAGCCACGAGATAACCAATAAAGCCAACTGTAATAACTACCGGCCCCGGAGTTATCATGGCTACAGCAACAGCATCTAAAAATTGTTGCTCGGTAAGCCAATGATTTTCTACCACAACGCCGCTGTGTAAAAATGGTACAATGGCCAGGCCGCTGCCAAAAACAAATGCACCTGCTTTTGTAAAGAAGATGGCAATTTTTTGCAGTGTGGAATATTGGAAATCCCAAAAGCCTATTTGCAGTAAAACAAAAGTGTTAGCTAATTTATTACCCGTAATCTTTGGCGGTGCTTTTACAAACATGTATAGTGCGCCTGCTGCAATAAATACTAAAACATTTTCCTGCTCTGTTATAAAAGTTACTGTTGCGGCGGCTATAAAAAATAACCAAAGCAGCCAGTTTGTTTTAAAAGATTGCCAATTAAATTTGCCAATAGATTTTACTGTTAGTTTATAAGAACTGATTACAATAATACCAATCACTGCTGCACCAACGCCATAAAAAACTGCATTCATCCACGGTAAGCCGCCAAATAATTTATAGGCAATACCTAATAATACCACCATTATAAAAGAGGGTAGTATAAAAGCAATGCCTGTAAGTGTTGCGCCAATAATACGGTAATGCACATAGCCCAAATAAATACTCAATTGTGCAGCAAGCGGGCCGGGTGCTAATTGTGCCAATGTCAGGCCCTGTTTATACTCATCTTCTGAGATCCATGTTTTATTTTCCACCAAATCTTTATGCATGTAACCTACCAATGCAACAGGGCCGCCAAAACCTGTACTGCCTAATTTTAAAAAATATTTTATTAAGGCTGATAAAGAATAAGATGGTGTTGGTTCCATGATTTTATTTTTAAATCGCTTCAATCTACGCTTAGATAAAAGTTGAATAAAGATTTACGGTTGAAGAGTGTGTCGCCTTAGGCCACACCAATGATGTTGAACAATGATTTATGGCTTACCTCCCAAAAAATTAAACCATAGCCTCCTCCATTTCCCCCTTTAAGGGATAGGGACTTACAAAAAGATTGCCCTGTAAATAGTAATAAGGCTGCAAAAAATTACTACAATACCTACTGCCACAAACATTTTTTTTACGGGCAGTTTAGAAGTAAGCATGGCAGAAAAAGGTGCAGTAATAATACCACCGATTAAAAGACCTGCAACAATATTCCAGTGATGAATGCCAATGGTAAAAATAAATGTAATGGCACTGGCAACGGTGAGAATACATTTTGCAAAAGTAGAACTGCCAATTACATAACGTGGCGTGTGGCCATTTTTTATAAAAGTGCCTGTTACTAACGGCCCCCAGCCACCGCCGCCAAAACTATCTATAAAACCACCGGTTAAACCTAAGGCAAAAATATTGGTAGTTTTCTTTTTTGGAACGTTATCTTTTTGGGTAAATGCATTTTGCAAAATTTTTATACCCAGGTACATGGAATAAATGGCAATAAATGGTTTGGTAATTTTTGCATAGCGCTCGCCAACGTAAGTTAATAATAAGGCGCCGATAATAGCACCTAGTATTGCCGGCAGGGCTAAAGCCCGGGCTAATTTTTTATTAATATTTCCCAATTGCCAGTGGCTGATGCTGCCGGCTGCACTGGTGAACGATTCGGCAGAGTGAATGCTGGCGCTTATTACAGGCGGCGGCACATTTAATATTAATAATATAGTAGTACAAATTACGCCATAGCCCATACCCATAGAGCCGGCGACAATTTCAGCAAAAAAACCTACTAACAGCATCCAGTAAAAAAGGTAATTATCTTTATGCAATTCGGCTTGCAATTGAGTTAGCTGTGCGGCAGATAAAAAAAGATACGTGAATAAAGCAATGAGTGCAACAATAGTTATAGCCACCATATATTTATTAAATACTTTTCTTCTGGAAGAAGTAAACTCCTGTTCTGTTGCCACCACATCCTGCGAATGGGTTATCTCTTCAATAGTTTCTTCCTTAATTTGATCAGTCATTGCTGTTATTTTCTGTAAGTTTTTTTGTTAACTCATTAAGCTGTTTTACTTTTTCTGTAAAGTCGCCACTCAATTTATTGCGTACATGCTGCATGTTATTTAACAGGTCATCTATTTCATCAGGGAAAGTTTCGTTAAATACTTCTTTTATTCTTTTTGCAATAGTGGGTGATTTTCCATTGGTGCTGATAGCAATTTTTAGATTTCCTTTTTTTACCACTGAACTTAAATAGAAATCGCACAGCTCTGGTTTATCAGCAGCATTAACTAATATTTTTTTGCTTTTAGCATCTGTTACAATTTGTTGGCTGATAGCAGTTTCATTAATGGCAGCAATAATAATATCGTTATCAGCTAAATCACTTATGTGGTAGGGTTTTTCTTTTAAAATAATATTGGGATGTTGTTTTGCAATTTCTTTAATGACATCACTTATTTGTATGGCAACAAGAGTAATTTTAGTTGCAGGAGAGTTGCTGATAACAGCGTCTAATTTTTCCATGCCTACATACCCACCGCCAACAATAAGTACCGATAAATTTTCTAACTTAAGAAAAATGGGAAATAAATTATTACTGCTTTGCATGCAATGAAATTGTTTTTAAAAATGATAGTGTTAATATATGTTGAGATGAATGTGCAGGCCAGCGCAACCACATATAGCCTGCCTGCAATTGTGAAGTCTTATTAAAGTAATAAATGCCATTTAGTATAAACCTGTTCTGGTCAAACGACCATTTGTTGTTTGTATGTTGCTGCATATATTCATCTGCTGCAAGTAAACCCCATTTTTCAGAAAATTTTTGCAACAACTGTGGTTTTATCCTGTAACGGAATGCATGAAATGATGCTTTGGTACTGGTTGCAGAAAAAGAACGTTCTTCTGTTCTTATCCTTACCTGCGTTTGTAATTTATTTGTAAGCGCTGTTTTATAATTTACTTCCTGCCAGTAACGAAATTCTTTTGCAAATTCATTATTTTGTTTTGAAAAATTGGTTCGTGTATAAGCAATTGCGGCGCCAACTGCTGCACTCCAATTTTTGGTAAAATTGTACCGCAGGCCAATGCGGTGCAGGTGCTGCAAGACTGTTACTGAATTGCCCAATGTTCTGTAATTAAAATCGGCGGGTATTTGCCATTTGTTATTTAATTGCAGCGGCAATTGTACATTAGCCCAAATGCCGGTAGATGGCCTTTGGGCTAATGCTTTAAAAGAAATTAGTACTGCTGCCATAAAAATTATGCTCCTGTTTGCTGCCATAAAATAACACCCTGTAATATGCTTAAAATAAAAAACAGGAAGTCAAAAATACTAATTTCCTACCAATTTAGTAGACTAATTAAAAAAATATTTTTTTATCCTTATTTTATACTGTAAAAATCAGTTTATTTCTCCTAAACTTTCTTTTGTTTTACTGATGGTTTCATCCAGATCGGCATAGGTGAGGGCATTATTGAGGAACCAGCTTTCAAATGCAGATGGCGGTAAATAGACCCCTCTTTTCAGCATGGCATGAAAATATTTTTTGAATAAATCATTATTAGCGGAAGCTGCCGTTGCAAAATCAGTAACTGCATGATCGCTGAAATGAATACTGAGCATGGAACCAAACTGGTTGATAACATAAGGTTGCCCCCAAGATTTTAACACATTATCCAAACCATTTTTTAAATAAATTGTTTTTTCTTCCAGCTCTGTATAAATAGATGGATTATTTTTTAATTCGGTAAGCATCGTAAATCCTGCAATCATCGCAATAGGATTGCCACTTAATGTGCCGGCCTGGTATACATTACCCAGTGGTGCAATGTGCTGCATAATTTCTTTTTTACCACCAAAAGCACCTACCGGCATGCCGCCGCCAATTACTTTTCCATAAGTAACTAAATCTGCTTTGATGTTTAATTTTTCCTGTGCACCACCGGCAGCCAGTCTAAAACCTGTCATCACTTCATCAAAAATAAAAACGATATTTTCTTCATCACAAATTTTTCTTAAGCCTTCTAAAAAACCTTCTGCTGGTAAAATGCAACCCATGTTACCTGCAACAGGTTCTACAATTATTGCAGCAATTTCATTTTTATTTTTAGTTACTAATTCTTTTACTGCATCTAAATTATTGAATGCCGCTGTTAAAGTATCATTGGCTACACCAGCCGTAATACCCGGCACCGTTTGAATATTTAATGTTGCCATACCACTGCCTGCTTTTACTAAAAATGAATCTGCATGACCATGATAGTGCCCTTCAAATTTTATTATTTTATTTTTTCCGGTATATCCTCTTGCCAAACGAATGGCACTCATGCAGGCTTCGGTGCCGCTGCTTACCATTCTTATCAAATCTACATTCGGCACCATACCGATGATAAGTTCGGCCATTTCAGTTTCCAATTGTGTGGGTGCACCAAACGATGTGGAGCCCAATGCTTTTTCCTGTATGGCTTTTACCACAGGTTCGTATGCATGACCTAATATCATTGGCCCCCACGATGCGATGTAGTCAATGTACTTATTATTATCTACGTCAAATAAGTAAGCGCCTTTTGCGCTATGCATAAATATTGGTGTGCCACCTACACTTTTAAATGCCCTAACGGGAGAGTTTACACCTCCGGGGATAGATTGTTGCGCTCTTGCGAATAATTCTTCACTTTTTTTATACATGATGTGAATGGTGAATTGTGAATGGTCAATTTTGCGGTTTGTAATTTATGAGGCCACTTAATATTTTAAAAGACTTTATCATGGCTTCGCCTAATTTAGTTAAATCATAATCAGCAAGATAGTTTAGTTCATGTGCAATATCAATTGCTGCGTCAATTTCTATTATAGAACCTCTTGAAATTTCATAATATCTTTTTCTTTCAACTTCTGATCTTCTTGAAGCACCTTCTGCAATATTTAAATGAACAGATAACGCAGCTCTTCTGATTTGTGAGATCATTCCAAATTTTTCGTCAGCTGGTAATATTTTAGTTAATTTATAACATTCTAAAACAAAAAGTTTTGAAAAGCTATAAACATCAAGTTTTTGGTGATTTAAAGTAAGGAACATAAAAATAATTTAAAGTGATTGAATTATTAAACTTACAAATAAATAATAATCCATCGCATTAATTATTCACCATTCACCATTCACCATTCACCCCAATAATCTCACCGCATCCTTAGCAAAATACGTTGCAATCAAATCTGCTCCTGCTCTTTTTATTGATGTTAAGGTTTCTAAAATTGCTTTGTCTTCATCTATCCAACCCATTTTTGAAGCGGCTTTTATCATGGCATATTCGCCGCTGATATTGTATACACTCACAGGAACGTTTACTGCATTTTTTACTTCTCTTACAATATCTAAATAAGGCAGGCCGGGTTTTACCATTACAATATCGGCACCTTCTTCAATATCCATCAACGCTTCTTTCACGGCTTCTATGCGGTTGCCGTAATCCATCTGGTAAGTTTTTTTATCACCAAAACCAGGGGCACTGTCTAATGCATCACGAAAAGGTCCGTAAAAACAAGAAGCATATTTTGCACTGTATGCCATGATGCCTGTATTGGTAAAATTATTTTCTTCCAATGCTTTTCTAATGGCACCAATGCGGCCATCCATCATATCGCTGGGAGCAACAAAATCGGCGCCAGCCTGCGCATGGCTTACACTCATTTTTGCTAAAACTTCAACTGTTGCATCATTTACAATCTGCCCGTTCTCTACAATACCATCATGCCCATAGGAAGAAAACGGATCCAGTGCCACATCCGTCATTACCACCATTTCGGGCACGGCATCTTTAATGGCTTTGATACTTCTTTGCATTAAACCATCCGGGTTTAATGCTTCTGTTCCTTTGTTATCTTTTAATTCGTCTTTTGATTTTACAAAAAGTAAAACTGATTTTAAACCCATGCTCCATAATTCTTTTACTTCTTTTACTGTATTATCTAAACTAAGCCGGTAATAGTTAGGCATGGAAGCAATTTCTAATTTTATATTTTCTCCTTCCGTAATAAAAAGAGGAACTATAAAATCGTTTGGGGTTAAAATTGTTTCACAAACTAAACTTCTGATAGCCGGCGACTGTCGCAAAATCCTGTTTCTTCTTTGTAAAAACATAAAATTTATTTTAGTATTTATTTCAGTCAACCGGCGACAGGGCTGTAAGCCGCTGTCGGGGTTAAATAACTTTTTTTAACAAGAATTAGAACGTTTAGCCCACGCATTTTTTTCATCTTCCGTAATCTCGTTAATCCAATCTCTTGGATGCAAACAGGCTTCCTGTATTTTATATTCTTCACTACCAAACTTGGGTTGATAATTATATTCAAATCTCACTGTTGGCGGTAAGCTCATTAAAATACTTTCTGTACGGCCATTTGTTTTTAAACCGAATAAAGTACCGCGGTCGTGTACCAAATTAAATTCTACATAACGGCCCCTTCTTATTTCCTGCCAGTATTTATTTTCGGCAGTGTATGCTGTTGCTTTTCTTTTTTCAACAATGGGAACGTATGCTTCTATAAATGCATCACCGCAGGTTTTACCAAAGTTCATCCAAAAATGTACATCTTTAGTTTCATCAGGCCGCTGGTAATCGTAAAAAATTCCGCCAATGCCACGGCGTTCTTCATTGCGGTGCCAGTTTACAAAATAATTGTCGCAGTTTTTTTTAAATACTGGATAGAACGTTGCATCAAATGCATCGCAGGTATTTTTATAAGTTTGATGAAAATGTTTAGCGTCTTCTTCCATTAAATAATAAGGAGTTAAGTCAGTGCCGCCACCAAACCAGCGATCCATCACTTCATTATTTTCGTTGTACAATTCAAACATCCTGTAATTGCAATGCACAGTTGGTACAAATGGATTTACAGGATGCAACACAATACTTAAACCGCAGGCAAACCATTTTGCACCATCAATTTTTAATTGGGTTTTCATCGCTTCCGTTACCTCACCAAAAACTATTGAAGTATTAACGCCAGCTTTTTCAAAAACATTTCCTTTAGTTATCACTCTTGTTTTGCCGCCACCACCCTCAGGCCGTTCCCATTTATCTTCTACAAATGTTGCTTTGCCATCACATAATTCTAAAGCGTTGCAAATTTTATTTTGCATGTTGTGAATAATCTCAATCCAAAGTTCTTTTGTATCCATATTGTCAATGGTGAATTGTGAATGGTCAATTTTAAATTGTGAATAGTAATTGTCTATTGCAATAATGAATATGGTTATTCACTATTCGCCATTGACCATTCACCCTTCACTTTTGTATTCCTTCACTGCATCCACAAATGCTTTGGCATGATCAACCGGAACATTGGGTGTAATGCCATGCCCCAAATTAGCTACATAATTTTGAATGCCAAATGCATCGATCATTTCCTTTACAGCTTTCTTAATTTCAGGAATGGGCGCTAATAATTTTGCAGGATCAAAATTGCCCTGCAAGGTAATTCTATTGCCGGTTAATTCTCTTGCTAACTGCGGCGCCACACACCAATCAATACCAATGCCAGCTGCACTGCTTTCACTCAACTCTTTTAATGCATACCAGCTCCCCTTTGGAAATAAAATTACTGGTGCATCATCTTTTAATGCATCTGCGATTTGTAATAAATAAGGTTGTGCAAAAATTTTAAAATCTGCCGGACTTAATGAGCCCGACCAGCTATCAAAAACCTGTACCGTATCGGCACCAGCTTTTACCTGTGCTTTTAAATATTGAATAGTGATGGTAGTAATTTTTTGCAGCAGCTGATGAGCCAATGTAGTTTCGGTATAAGCAAACTGTTTTGCTTTGTCCCATGTTTTACTTCCTTTGCCTTCAATCATGTAACATAAAATCGTCCATGGGGCACCTGCAAAACCAATTAATGGCACACGGCCATTCAATTCTTTTTTTGTAAGACTTAATGCATTCATCACATAACTTAAACTTTCTTCGGCACCATCAATTATTAATGCATCAATATCATTTTTTGTTTTAATTGTTTTTGGTAAGGACGGGCCTTTGCCTTCTTCCATCAAAACTTCCAATCCCATGGCCTGCGGAATTACTAAAATATCACTGAAAATGATGGCAGCATCCACACCCACCTGGTCAACAGGTTGCAAAGTAATTTGTGTTGCCAGCTCCGGTGTTTGCACACGGGTAAAAAAATCGTATTTATTTCTCAGCTTAATGTAGTCGGGCAAATATCTACCGGCCTGCCGCATCATCCATACAGGAGGACGTTCAACTTTTTCTTTTCTTAAAGCCCTTAATAATAAATCGTTTTGTAGCATAAATATTTATTTCTGATGTATGATTTAAAATGTCTGATTTCTGATGTTTTATTTCTGATGTAAGATAGATTTTGCAGATGATTGATTTGTATGTCAGACATCATACATCCCATATCAGACATCATGTAAAGTATTCTATCATCTTCTTCACCAGGTTTTCTTTTCCCGGCTCGTCGCTGATGATTATTTTATTGTTAGTGAATTTTTTAATGGCTGTTGCTGTCGTATTACCAATGGCAAACAAAATTGTTTGCGCTGTAACGGTATTTGTTTTAAAAAAACTTTCCACAGCACTGGGACTGAAAAAAAGTATGCCGTGATAAGGTTTGGTTATTTTATGCGGCACTTCAATAGTTTGGTAAACGATAATTTCATTTACTTCAATATTATTTTGCTGCAGTATTTCTGGCAACTCATCCCGGCGCTGATCGCCGCAAAAGAAAATAACTTTATCAATAAAACGGTCTTCCGCAATTAACTCCGCCAGTTCCGCAGCGGAATTTGCTGTGCCTGCAATATTTGCTTCGCCAAAATTTTCGGCAACTAATTTTTTGGTGGTAGTACCCATGCAATAAATATTCCAGTCGGGCTGTTGTTCGTATTGCCACGCTGCTACTGCATCTACCGCATTCATGCTGGTAAATACAACAGTGGCAGATAATAATAACGCCTGTTCAATTTCCTGTTGCACTTCTATAGTTTGTACAGGTTCTGTTTCTATAAAAGAAATTTCATCAATAACAATACCAGCTGCTTTTGCATCCTCAACCAAAAAAGTATTTAGTGGCCTTGTACATAATATGTTGATGTTATTTTGTTCCATTGCGAATGCCATCGGCAATTTTTTGTCCACCGTTTTGTAATAACCAAGTAGCAGCAATTTTTCCTAAATCGTTTGATTCATCAATAAAAACTGTTTTCTCAACAGTAACTTTTTCTTTACCATCAACCGATAAAATGTTGCCTTTAAAAATGAGTTCGTTATCTTTTACTGTGGCCAATGCACTGATAGGCGTAGAACAACCGCCTAATAATTGTCTTAAAAAATCTCTTTCAATTTTTGTACAGATGGCAGTATCTGTGTGATTGAAATTATTGCAAGCTTCCAGGCAAAAATCATCAGCCTCTCTGCAAACCACCATTATAGCGCCTTGCGCCGGTGCCGGTAACATCCAATCCAATTCAATGCTATTTTCCGGACGAAGATTTATTCTTTCTAAACCTGCTGCAGCAAAAATGGCACCCTGCCAATTACTTTCTACAACTTTTTTTAAACGGGTATTTACATTGCCCCTTAAATTTTCTAAAGTATGATTTGGAAAGCGGTTTAACCATTGTGCTTTTCTGCGAATGCTGCTGGTTGCAATAGTGAATGGGGAATGGGGAATGGTGAATAGCGCTTCAAATTTTAAAGGTTCTTCATTGACCATTAACCATTCACCATTCACAAACTCATTATTTTTATACACTAAAAGATCTTTGTAAGATGCTCTTTCTAAAACGGCCGCCTGCACAATGCCTTGTGCCATTTGTGTGGGTACATCTTTCATGGAGTGTACGGCAATATCAATTTTATTATGCAGCAGGGCAATGTCTAAACTCTTTGTAAAAATGCCCTGTACACCCATTTCGTACAATGGTGTTTGCAGATCAATATCGCCTTCACTTTTTATAAAAACTAATTCGGAGGGAAAATTAGTTTGTAATAATAATTGCTGCACTTTGGTGGCCTGCCAAACAGCCAACTGACTTTCTCTTGTTCCAATACGAATAACTTTGCCCATGTGCTTTAATTTGTACCGGTAGCAATAAATTCATTAATGGCAGTAATGTAATTGCAGCCACGCTGATTTTGATTACGCATGTTTACAGCCATACCATTAATTACTTTTTGAATTTTAAGATCGGTAATGGCTGGTGTAACCGGTGGTGTATTTTGTTTGGCAAAGTAACTGATATAAAGTTCGCAGTTGTGCATGGCATACAGTTTATTTTTAACTGCTTTTAATAACGGCACATATTTACGCATTTCGTACCATTCTAAAAATTCAAAAATCTGTTCTTTAATAATGTCTTCTGCTTTCGGTATTTCTGCTTCTCTTTTATGCAGTGTAGCATCTTTAATTTTAGAAAGATCATCCACATTAACCAAAGTAATATTGTTTAAATCCTGTGAAGTTTTTTCAACATTGCAGGGTATAGACAGATCGATAATAATTTTATGGCCTTTATTTAAAAGATGCGATTGTAAAATAACCGGTTCATCTGCATTGGTAGCTACTAAAATAATATCTGCTTCCTCCACCTGGTGGGCAAGATCTTCTACTGACGCAAATTGTAATCCTAATTCGTTAGCCAGTTCTTCCGCTTTACTTTCGGTACGGTTGATGAGGGTGATATTTTTTGTTTGTAAATAATCTACCAAATTTTTACAGGTATTGCGGCCAATTTTTCCGGTACCTATCAATAATATTTTTTTACCTGCAATACTTGTAACTTTTTCTTTTATAAACTGAATAGCGGCAAAAGAAACAGAAACAGTACCGCCACTTAAACCGGTATTGGTTTTAATTAATTTAGAAGATTGTAAAACGGCATTCACCAGCCTGTCTAAATAAACACCAATAAAATTATGCTGGCGGGAGAATTTAACGGCCTGCTTTAACTGACCTACAATTTCGTAATCGCCTAAAATTTGAGAATCTAATCCGGCAGCTACATCAAACAAATGACGGATGGCTTCTTTATCATTTTTTATATAAGCAATTTCATTAAAGATTTCAACCGAACCTTGTGTTTGTGTACATAACAACTTGCACAGGTCAACTATATTTTCGGTAAAACCATAAATTTCGGTACGGTTGCAGGTAGATATTACAAATAATTCGTTCACATTATATAAAGGCGCCAGGGTAAGCAGCTTTGCATATTGCTCGTTACTTATGGCAAACTGCCCACGTAAAGCGGCATCTGTTTTTTTGTAGTTGATACCTGCTACAAAAAAGTTCGATATGTCTGTTTGTTGAAGTGGAGCCATTGAAATAAAACCGTTGAAATTTTGATACCACAAAAATACTTTCACCACAGCGTGTAAACTAATTTCTGTGTCATTACATTGTCATTTTACCAACTGATTGTAATCAATTGAGGTGGTGATCAAAATCATAACGGAACAAATGCGGCAATAGTAGGATGAATTGTACTTTCATCTGCGGTAATTTTAAAAGTAATTGAACTTTTAAAGACCCTAGTGGTTAATTTTGAAAATATTTTTTATTTATGGCAACTAAAAGAGGTATTGTTTTAATGAACCTGGGTTCACCAGATTCTACATCAGTTAAAGATGTAAGGCGCTATTTAAATGAATTTTTAATGGATGGAAAAGTAATTGATGTGCCTTACCTGCTGCGATTTTTATTGGTAAAGGGAATTATTGTGCCCTTTCGTGCGCCAAAATCGGCAGAGGCGTACCGCACCATCTGGACGAATGAAGGATCACCATTAATTGTATTAACCCAACATTTGCAGCAGGAGCTGCAGCAATATGTAGATGAACCTATAGAAATTGCCATGCGTTACGGCAATCCCACGCCGGCAATGGCCTATGATAATTTACTGAAACGTCAACCTGGGCTGGAAGAAGTTTTAGCCATTCCATTATATCCGCATTATGCCATGGCCTCTTACGAAACGGCAGTAGATTTTGCAAAAGAAATTCATTCAAAAAATAAATATCCTTTTAAATTAAATTTTATTAAACCATTTTTTGATGAAGCGGATTATATTAATGCTATGGCAGAAAATATAAAACCTTTTTTAAATGAAGCGTACGATCACATATTGTTCAGCTATCACGGCATACCAGAACGGCACTTAAAAAAAACGGATGATACAAAAAGTCATTGTATGCAGGTAAATGATTGTTGTAATGTTGCTTCGCCGGCACACAGCAAATGTTACCGCCACCAATGTTTTGTTACCACTAAATTGGTAACTGATGCCTTAAATATTCCAAAAGAAAAATTCAGCATTTCTTTTCAATCAAGATTAGGCAAGGGCTGGCTGCAACCTTTTACCGATATTCGTTTGGAACAAATGCCCAAAGAAGGCATAAAAAAATTGTTGGTGCTTTGCCCGGCTTTTGTAAGCGATTGCCTGGAAACTTTAGAAGAAATTGAAGAACGTGGAAAAGAAAGTTTTATGGAAGCTGGCGGCACTTCTTATAAAATGATCCCTTGTTTAAATACAAATACTTTGTGGGTAAATACTTTGGAAAAATGGGTGAAGGAAACGGCCGATGGAAATAAAGAAATGATTTTGAAAAGTTGAATAGTTATATAATCGGGGTTGTTGAAAATGTTTTATTTGTTGCAACCCGCCTTCGACAAGCTCAGGCTGACAGCATTATATTTGTTACATAAATACTCGTAAATTTTAGATACCGATAAAATAATCATCATTATAAATTGATAAAAATATTAAAACAATAAATAACTAAAATCATACATCAGCCATCCAACATCATACATCTCCAAAATGCTCTACAACTACATTAAAGCACTGCACATAATTTTTATCGTTACCTGGTTTAGCGGTATGTTTTATATTGTACGGTTATTTATTTACAACACCGAAGCAGGAGAGAAGGAAGGATTGGAAAAAGAAATTTTGCAAAAGCAATTTTCAATAATGATAAAGAGATTGTGGTTGGGCATCACGTGGCCATCAGCCATACTCACTGTAATTTTTGGTGGATGGATCACTTCAATGTACACTGCAATTCCCCAATGGTTATGGATAAAGCTGGGTTTTGTTGCAGGGTTGTATGCTTATCATTTTACGTTACAAAAAATTTACAGCGACGAAATGAAAGGCATTTTTAAATACACTTCTAATCAATTAAGGGTATGGAATGAAGTAGCTACAATTTTTTTAATTGCGATTATTATGATCGTAACAGTAAAAGATAATATGAGCTGGCTATGGGGAATAATCGGGCTTGCACTTTTTACAATAATATTAATGAGTGCTATTAAAATTTATAAAATCATCCGGACAAAAAAATAATTAAATGGCATTGCTAAACCTGGGTACTGCCGTTTCCTTTTGATTCCGTAACAAGTGCAAATCGAATGCCCGGCAAATATTACGGATAAAACTATTGCCTAACGCTGTTATGGTTACACCTTCCTCGTTCCATTGTAACAATTTATCCGCTTCCAGTTTTTCCAATTCAGCAAAACTGTATTTTCTTAATAAAGCAAGATGTTCTTTTTTAAAATGAGTTTCGCCTTTGCAACTGATGTCTAAAATGTATTGTTTAAAAGCTACATCTTCCTCTGTAAGAAAATAACCACGCCGTAACGGCAATTCATTTTTTTCGATAGCAGCATAATAATCATGCAGTGTTTTTTCGTTTTGTGCGTATGCCACACCTGCATCGCTGATACTGGAAACACCAAGGCCTAATAATAATTTAGTATGTTGTGTGGTGTAGCCCATAAAATTCCGGTGCAGGCTGCCATCTAATTTAGCAATGTATAAATCATCTGTTGCCAGTGCAAAATGATCCATGCCAATATCGTGGTAACCATTTTCTAACAATAATTTTTTACCCAGCTGGTACAGTTTCATTTTATCTTCCGCAGAGGGCAAATCATTTTCATCAAATAATCTTTGGCCACGGCTGGTCCACGGTACATGAGCATAACTGTAAAATGCAATGCGGTCGGGTTGCAGGGCAATTGTTTGTTCAATAGTTTTTTGTAAACTTTTTAATGTTTGCAAAGGCAGGCCATAGATCAAATCGAAGTTTACCGATTTAAAACCAACTGCTCTTGCGGCATCGGTTGCCCGCTGTACATTTTCAACCGGTTGAATACGGTTGATGATTCTTTGCACTTCCGGGTCCGTATCCTGCACACCATAACTCACCCGGCGAAAACCTTCATTGTATAAAGTTTGTAAATGAAAAATGGTAGTATTGTTAGGGTGGCCTTCAATACTAAATTCATGATCGGGATGAATAATTGATTTTTCAAAAATGATATCCAATAACTTTTTTAAATTTTCCGGCGAAAAAAAAGTGGGTGTGCCACCACCTAAATGCAATTCACGTATAACTGGTTTTTCATGCATCAGATCAAGATACAATGCCCACTCTTTTGCAATGGCCTGCAGGTACACTTCTTCCACACTATGATTACCGGTAATTTTTTTATTACAACCGCAGTAAGTACATAACGATTCACAGAAAGGTAAATGCAAATACAAACTGATACCTTCTTTGCTGTTAGCTGCTGTAAACTGCTGCTGAAAAATATTTTTCCATTGTGTCACATCAATGCCTTCGTTCCAGAAAGGAACTGTGGGATAGCTGGTGTACCGTGGTACTGGCACATTGTATTTGTTCAATAAGGAAGTGTCAATAGTCATAGCTGTTGTATAAAGCGTAAAACTATCAGTAAATTAAAGCAGAGCTGATGACGGCAGTCAGCAGTTAAAATGAGTATTATCATAAATAAAAAAGCATCCTGTTTTTGCAGGATGCCTTAAAAAAACAAAAAATGAAGCCTCTTAACTATTGATATCTACGGTAAATCTTTAATAACAGTTTTAAGTAATTTAGTTTTACCAGATCATTTTATTTTCACAAATCCAAATACATATTCACCATTCACTATTCACCATTGCCCTTTACACCCATTCTTTTCTCATAGAAAAATCACCAAATTTTTCACCACTATTTTTTTCTTTTTTATATACAGCAAATAAATTATCGAGTTCAGATAATATCTCCGCTTCTTCTAAATTTTCTTTATAAATTTTATTCAGCCTTTGTCCTTCATTATCTCCACCCAAATGCAAATTGTATTTACCGGGTGCAGTGCCAATAAAACCAATTTCGGCAGCTGCACTTCTGCCGCAACCATTGGGGCAACCCGTCATGCGTAAAATAATATCTTCATTGCTTAATTCATTTTTATACAGCAAAGGTTCAATCTTATCAATCAATTCGGGTAAATAGCGTTGTGCCTCTGCCAATGCTAAAGGGCAGGTAGGTAATGCTACACAGGCAATCGAATTTTTGCGAAGCAGCGATGCATTGTCAGTATGCTCAATCAATTTAAAATCATCTAAAATTTTATTAATGGTTTCTTTGTCTGCTTCCGCAACATCACTAATAATAATATTTTGACTGCTGGTAAATAAAAAATTACATTTATCTTTTTTTGCAATTTCAAGCAAAGCCGTTTTCATCGCCAATTTTTCATCATCGAGTACACGGCCATTTTCTACAAACAATGTATAATACCAAAGTCCTTTATCGCTTTTATGCCAGCCGTAAAAATCTTTTCTCTCGTTAAAAGTATAGGGCCTTGCAGGCTCCAATTTAAATCCAATTCTTTTTTCTACTTCTTCTTTATATTTTTCTACACCTAAATTATCAACAGTATATTTTAACCTTGCCAATTTTCTGTCGCTTCGGTTGCCAAAATCTCTTTGTACGGTTACTACTTCGTAAATAGTTTTTAAAACTTTTTCTTCTGTATCTGCAAAACCAATTACAGTAGCTAACCTTGCATAAGTTTGTGTATTACCATGCGTTGCAGATAAACCGCCACCAATGGCAATATTAAATCCTGATAATTTATTGTTTTCAATAACAGCGATCAATGCCAGGTCGTTTATTAAAACATCCACTTCGTTATTGGGAGGAATGCCAATACCAATTTTAAATTTCCTGGGTAAATATCTATCCTGGTACAACTGATCAACCTCTTCATTTTTATCGGCAATTTTTTCATCATCAATCCATATCTCGTAATAAGCTTTTGTTTTTGGAAAAAGCAAATCACTGATCTTACTGGCATACCCAAAAATTTCTGCATGCAATGGCGATTGCACCGGGTGCGATGCACAGGTTACATTGCGGTTAATATCGCCGCAGGTTGCAATAGAATCTAAATTGGCTTTATTAAATGCACTGATCGTTGGTTTTATTTTTGATTTTACAATACCATGTAATTGTATTGTTTGCCTGGTAGTAATTTTTATTACGCCGGTAGAATTATCATCTGCAATTTCATTAGCCGCAATCCATTTTTTTGCACTGATAAAGCCACCCGGTAGCCGCAAACGAATCATAAAAGAATACAAACGGTCTAATTTTTTTTCGGCACGTTCTTCTCTTCTGTCCCGGTCATCCTGCTGGTACATTCCATGAAATTTTATTACCGCCTGATCGTCTTCACGAATGGCGCCGGTAATTTCATCGGTCAAACTTTCTTTAATAGTGCCACGTAACCCATCACTATTCACTTTTATTTTTTCAATTGCGGATAAATTATTTTTTGCTGCCATTATTTTTTTCTTTTGAGCCGGGCTGAGAAGCATTGTTCAACTTCATTGGCGTCGCACTCTTGTTCATTAAATCTTTATTGAGCTTTAATTATGTTTTACAAAAAGCACTCCCGATCATAATCGGGATTCCTACGGAACGATCTGAAACTTACATCATTTATTCTACCCACCTTAAGCTCCTACGGAGCTAATTTAAAATATCAACTTTTTTTAGTGCGACTTTTTTCCTGACTGGCTGAGTTACTCTTAAGGAAAGACTAACCTATGTTTTAATCTCCGCTAATATCTTCTCCATTTCCTCCCCTTTGGGGGAGATAGAGGGGGCTGGTTCCCCCTTTAGGGGGCGGAGGGGGTTAATACACATCCTTCTCATACCTTCCTTCTTCTTCCAAATGCTCCAAATATTTTTTTGCTTCTTCCGCAGTTTTGTTGCCGTGCTGTTCAATAATTTGTAATAAAGTATTTTCAACATCAATACTCATCGGATGTTTTTTACCACAAACAAAAAATGAAGCACCGCCATTTAACCATTCATACAGTTCAGCGCCATGCTCCCGCATTTTATGCTGTACATAAATTTTTTCTTGCTGATCCCTGCTAAAAGCCAAATTAATTTTATTCAGTACACCGGTTTCAAACCAGTTTTGAATTTCTGTCTGGTATAAAAAATCACTTGCAAAATGTTGTTCACCAAAAAATAACCAGTTTCTTCCTGAGGCACCGGTGGCATCACGTTCTGCTAAAAATGAACGGAAGGCTGCAATACCGGTACCGGGGCCTACCATAATAATATCTTTGTTTTCGGCAGGCAAACGAAAACGTTTATTGGGCTGCACAAAAAATTGCTGACTGCTGTTTAATTTTAATTTGCTCAGGTAATCAGAACACAATCCAAATCTTTTTTTATCATTTATGGAATAAGTATCTTTTACTACTACAATATGCACTTCACCTTCATGAGCAGCGGGTGAAGAGGCAATAGTGTATAACCTCGGAGAAACAGCATTCAGGCTAATTAATATTTCTTCAAACTGTGCAGTATTTTTTACAGGATATTTTTTTACTAACTCCAGTAAATCGGCCCTGCCATCCGGAATAGAATGACCGGTTGCAGCGGCATATTGTTTAACTAATCTTTCAGTTAAGTGAATAATATTTATTTTTCTTTTAAGTAATTCATAAATCGTAAATTTTTCTTTTTTAAACTCCAGGCTTTTGTTGCCATCAACATTTGTTGTTGCAATAATATCAGTAACTACCTGCGAATCATTTTCTGCAATAATACCAATAGAATCACCGCACTGGTATTCCAAACCTTCGGCTTCAATTTCTATATGATAAGTTTCTTTGTTGGAACCTTTATCATTTAAATTAATTGCTGCTAATACTTTACCCGTATAGTTTTGTTTTCCTTTTTTAGCAGCAGGCAAAGCAACTGTAGTTACTGTTGTTGCTTCGCTTTGTTTATTATTTAAATTTTTTAAAACTGTATTGAACCAGTTGGTGGCTTCATCATCATATTCCAGGTCGCATTTTTGCAAAGGCACAAAACGGTTAGCGCCTAATTTATTCAACTGCAGATCTACATCCTCACCAGTTTTGCAAAACAGCGGATAAGAAGTATCACCCAATGCCAGCACACCATATTTTAATTTGTCTAACTTAAATCCGTTATTATGAATATGATCGTAAAATTTTTTTGCAGC
>NZ_JANPCM010000544.1:0-7124 GCF_031430955.1 Ferruginibacter sp. | reverse complement strand
CTTTGCTGGATAAGCCTGTTTACAGTAGCTGTATCGTTTACACTTTCGTCAAAAAGGGTTGTTTTTTGTGATACCGTCATTAAATAACTGCCCACCAGTAAACTGCAAAAAAATATTTTCTTATAGTTCATTACAGATTATTTTATACATAAAAAATGTGACCATCAGTTTTCAAATTTATTTTTAAGCTATGTGCCCTTGTTTGTAACTATTCTTTTACTAATAAAATGGTGCGGTATCCATCTGCCGTTTTAAATTTTATAAAATAAATACCCATTGCCAGGCCACTTAAATCAATAACTGCGGTTTGTTTTGTGATATGCCCGATAATATTTAGCGGGCAGGTTCTTCCTAAAGCATCCACTAATATCAGCTCCTTGCTATTTACTATTTGGTTTGTAAAATAAATAGTTGCCTTATTTTTTACCGGGTTAGGGTAAATTTTTACTGCATTTTTTTCTATTGCACCTGTTATTATTTTTTGTTCTGTTGCTTTTGGTGCGGCAGCAGCAGTGCCAACTTCGGCTGGTGTAACCGGGTTAGCCAGGGTAATAACTGGTACGGTAATATTGCTGCACCTGCCCGAACCGGAACTGGCGTTGGATGCTGTTGCAGTTTTGTGGTTGGATTCATATGTTCTTACTACCCACGATAAACTTATACCATCAAAAGGCACTTCAAAATTGGTTTGGCCGGGATTGAATAGTACCGGTTGTGCAGACCCGTTAAAGGAACCGCCATTTGAACTGAGTAAATTATCTACCCCTATCGGAACATACACCGGAGTTGCATTATCATTAATACATACAAAACGTGCAATATAACGGAACTGCCCCGGTGCAGGATTTACAATCTCTACTACGCAATCTAATGCCGGCCGCAATTTTTTAGCGCCGTTTCCTTTTGGATTTACATACAATTGACCATTGATATAAGTTGTGGTATAATTTAAAATATTTGCAAAGGGCTGTAATAGTGGTACAATGGTGTATACACCTGCTTCGCCGGAATAAACAGGCGTTAGTGTATAATTAACGCCAGGGTTGTCGCCATTTTTTAATCCGGTAATAGTACTCGTAAAAGCCGGTAAAGGATCACCTTTAAAAATTACTTTAAGATCAGCTTTCACATTCAGCGCTGCTGCAGTAATTGCAAACTTGTTGGTTGCATCAAGCGTTAAAGTATAATTAATGCCGGCAGAAAGATTATTTAAAGCATATGCATAATTACCCACATTATTTCCGGCAACACGATTTAATGCACCAGTAAAATTGGTTAATGATCCGTTGTTGGTAAAAGTGAAAACAGGATCAGCATCGCCATAAATTTTACTTTGACCGGCGTTAGGTATAATAGTAACAACCTTTGGTGTAATGGTAAAAGTTGATACGGGTGCGTTGGAAGACAACACCAAATTATAATTTGTACCAGCTGATAAATTTCCCAATGTGTAAGTATAAGCACCCACATTATTTCCGGGTGCCCTGCCGATTGCGCCAGTAAAACCAACCGCTTGTAAGTTTGCATTATTAGTATAAGTAAACACAGGGTCGTTTGTACCAAATACTTTACTCTGGCCAGCCGTTGGCGTTATTACAACCGTTGCAGGAAGAATGGTTATTACCCCTGCCAAATGTGTCAACAATAAATTATCGTTAACCAAAGAACCTGGTATTAAAAATTGGTTGCCAACACTAAGGCCGGTAATAGTATTGAGTGATTTTAATTGATTTTGTAACTGCCCTATTTCGCTGGAATCAATTATTACTGCTGTTTTATTTTGATTGTTAACAATCGGAATGGCCTGACCATTTACGATAGTTACTGCCTGACCATTTACAATAGTTACTGCCTGGCCGTTTACAATAGTTACTGCCTGGCCGTTTACGATAGTTACCGCCTGACTGTTAACAATGGTAATTGCCTGACCGTTTGCAAAAGATTCTATATCTATCAGGCCCTTAGGACTTATCTGCGATAAAGAACTGAGCATATAAGTTTGTGCGGAATTGATATTATAATCTAAAATAGATTCCTGTGTAATATCTACCACATTGGTTGAATCGGTAACATACACCCCATTTATCAATTCCTGGTTATAAATTTTTCTGAAATTTTGCAGCGATTGTGTGCTTACCGAAAAACTAATACCGGAGATCTGTGGTGCTGTAAGATTATTAACGATAGGTATGGCCTGGCCATTAACAATTGTTATTGCCTGGCTGTTTACAATGGGTATTGCCTGTCCGTTCACTATCGTTACCGCCTGGCCATTTACTATCGTTACCGCCTGGCCGTTTACTATAGGTATAGCCTGCCGGTTTACAATGGTAACTGCCTGCCCGTTTACTAACCCTAAAATATCCCTTCCCGAAATATCTTTTGCCAACCTGTTTTGATGCGCTGCGGTGATGCTGTTTAAAAATGCAACAGAATCCGGGATACCAGTGCCATCAAAATGGTAATCGAATTGAATGTCAGGTATTTTTTCGCCATAGGTAACTGTAGCATCATTTGCTGTAATGGTTACCGGTAATTTTTCAATGGTAAAACTGCCCTGACTAAAAGAATAATTATACAATTCTAAAAGACCAACATCTGCAGGGTTTGCCGGATTAAAAATTCTTGAAGGAGTAATAATATAAGTACCTACATTGCTGGTTGCTGATGCCAGTGTTGCAAAATTTATATTTTCTAAACCAACTGCCTGCAAGGTTAGGGTAGTATTTTGCAATGGCACACCGTCTACTGCCACTGATGCAGTAAGTGCCGGAAGTTGCTGTGCATATTTTTTTGTTTTATTATCTGCCGTAACTGTAATATTCTTTTTAATAACCCCAAAAAATTTAAGGCTGTCACTGGTACCGCCATCAAGCCCGCTGCTGCTTAGCGGTGGGGTATAAACGCTTATCACAGGGTCGCCAATAAATGCCGGCACTGCTGCTGATGCCGTATTTGAATTGATAATGGTGGTGCCTAAAGCTGAATCTCTGAACATGATAACAGAACCCGGGCTAAAATTTAATCCCGTAACAGTTAATGTAAATGGCAACGGGCCGGGTGTTATGCCGGCAGGAACTACCAATTGAATTAATGCAGGTTCTGGTTTTGCAAATGTACGCATAGCCGCATCGGCATTTATAAATCCATAACCCGAGGTAAAATCAAATCCGGGTGTATTCATATCCGTTGCAGTAGTTTGCAAAATTGTTCTTATTTCCTGCGGAGAGGTTACGCTTTGGTTAGAGAATTTATTTTTACCCTGCATGAGTAAAGCGGCTACAGCAGCAGCATGCGGAGCAGCAGCAGATGTACCAAAGAAGTTTGAATACGAATTATTATCATAATCCACTCCCATATTTACCGTAGTGTTAACCCCATCGGGGCCCACCAGTTCTGGTTTGTTTCGCTGTATATTATTTACAAAAGTTCCACCGGTTGAAGAAAAAGATTCTATGTTTAAAGGGCCGGGATATGGCGGTGCTTTATCGTAGCGTGCAGCACCCACGGCAATAGCGCCAATTGCGTTTGCCTGGCCGATAAGTGTTGATGTACCGGTAGCAAATTCATTAAAGGTAATATCTCCCCTGAACACAATGTATTTAAAGCGTACAGGATTAGTACCAGTGGTGGTGTTGACCACCAATATATTTGTAGTTGTTGCCGTTGTTACCGTAAACGGTATTACTTCTATTGGATCGCCATTTATATTATTTCTGTTAAACCCAAAAAGTGCGGAGCCATCTGTATTGGGAGTTAAATAAATGTCCAAATCGTTTTTGGTACCGCCCAGTGCAGTTTGACCGAGGGAATAAATATCGTCTGCCCATTGCAGCACAATGGTGTAATTACCCGGGCTAAGGTTTACACTTTGAAACCTGTCGCCACCGCCAAAATTATGGGCAGTGCCCGTTAAACCAGTTGGTGCAGCCACCGGGCTGTAAACATTCTCGTAAGATTTAGAGGCAAAATTTCCTGCAGCAGAAAAATAAGTAGTTCCGCCTGCCACAACATTATTTACTGCATTTGCCACTACGCCGTCTTTTAAAAATGGCTCTGTTATAAAAGTAACATCATCTACAATTATTTTACAACCTGCCTGTTTTAATTCATCTATGCCCACTGCAAAATCTCCTGCACTTATAAATCCGGTTCTAAAAAAAAGTTCTGACTTTGGTGCCACATCATGAATGATCTGCAGCATTGCCCTTCCTTCATCTGAACGCCTGAAAGGATAATCTTTTATAACCTGTACCGGAAGATTATCACCATCAGGATTTCCTACTCCCGGAAGATCGCCGTTAGTAACATCCTGGGCAGCAGTATTGGTTACAGGATTGGTTGTGGCCGCAGTGATAGTATTATAACTATCGGAGATAACACCAATTTTTATTCCTTCTCCATTAAGGCTGTAACCTTTTCTTACCAAGAATGCATTTACAGAAGAATCGCCTGCACTATTAATAATACCACTATTATTTACGCCCTGGTAATAAGGCCTGCAGTACACAATTAAAGAAGACAGAGCATTAAGTAAACTAAGTTTATTAATAGGAAATAACCCGGTAATGATAAAATTACTGGCACCATTACTTACTACATTTGTTAAACCATAAGCAGGTGTTGTTAGTAAAGCAAGTACATCAGCATATTTACCTTCTTTAGTAATTACGTCGATTACAATACTATCGTGTTGAATAATGAAAAAGGGCGAAGGCGGATTTGCAGGATTAAAATTATCTATAACTGACTGCAGTTCGGACCCGATAATAGTATTTACTTTACCGGTAACAGTTGCAGTGTCTGTTGCCGCAGAATTATTTGCAGTAACAGTAAGCACATAAGTACCCGCTGCAGATACAGTAATAGATGCAGCATTTACATTGGAAGTTATTACGCCACCATTTAATGCCTGCCAGCTAAAGGCAGCCCCGTTGGTAGAAGATGTACCGTTAAGTGTGGTTTGATTGATAAAATCTAACGGCTTATCCGGGCCTGCATTTACATTTGGAGGAGTAGAAAAAATAAAAGGCGCAAAATAAACCAGTACGCCACTTTGTATATTAACCTGTGTTGCACTCCATAGCGCACCAGTAATATCAGTTGCACCTGTACCAGAACCCACATTTATAGCTGCGTAAGGTGCCCATACCGAACCTAACCATTTAGAGCCATTGCCGGATGAGCCATTTGCAATATTCCATGCAGTGCTGCCATTAGCAGATGTGGCACCATTACCATGAGTTTCTAAATAAATTTTTGATGCACTGCCACCATTTATAATACTTGCTTTTACTTTGTTGAGGTCTACATCGCCATAAACATATATTTTGATGGAACCGGTATTATCATTTTTAAAATCAAAAACAAAATTATTAGTAGTGCCTGAATTTTTTATTGCATTAAATACATACACGCCGGTACCGGAGAGTGTCAACGTTTTATTGCCGCTAAGGTTTACATTTGCGTAAGCACCGGGTGAAATACTTTGAGTTGCGGTGATACCCGCTGCACCGGCAGCAGGAAAATTTGTTACTGCCGGCATTTGGGGTAAAACAGGTAAAACAGGTGTACCTGTAACATTTCCACCTCCTGGAAAAGGGCCCGTATAAGTTGTGCCAACAGGATGTGTAACCCTTCCTGTTACAACTCCTCCACTAATTAAAATATTTCCGTTTACATCAACATTGTTACCAATATTTATATTAGAACCTGCTGATAAAATATTGCCGGAACCAGCATATGCATTAGCCGCTGTTATTTTACCGGAAATAGTATTACTGTTTGCCAAATCTACTTTTCCGCCGCTGTATATGTTAGCATTGATAGTTAAATTACCGGTTGATTTAACCAGTTGAAAACTACCTACACTTCCGCCTTGCAAGTTTGATGAGGAACCTAGTTGAACACCATAACCTGGAGCCGATGGTGGAGTATGCCCGGGTAAAACCCCACTGGTACCTCCAAAAACTATATAGTCAGAAATATTGGTTTGCACCTGAGCATTGGAACAGACGGTGAAACCAAAACAAAAAGTTATTATAAATAAAAGTAAAAGGGAATAACCGCTAATGTGCTTACACAGCTGTTGCATAAATTAAATTTTAAGGTTTAATGAAGGCCTGATCTTGGAATCAAGCAGGGCTTAACATAGAAATTTAATTTTAGAATACTGTAATTAATTGTACAGAGGTAACTTTACTTAAGTCTAAAAAAAGGTAGGTGGTATTAATTATAAGAATGGACTTTTATTAAATCAACTTAGGATTTATTTTGATAAAGATATTGAATTATAAGCTATTCTCATACTAAATTAAAAAGTAAGGTCAGGAGAATGTAAAGCTGCACCCAACTAACCCGGTATTATTAATAAAAAATGAGTCTAAACTGATCAAAAAGGGGCGCCTTGAAAAGTATTTTATTTATAAACTCTTTTTTTACTCAGCAGATATTTTTCCTGCAAAATTTCACTCATTGTTTTGTGGTACACTTTGCTTTCCACCCACGAAATGATATCAAGATATGCAAATGCCCTTGTTTCAAAACGGTTTTTTTCCAGGCCTTTAATTTTATCTAAGAAATGCTCCAGCTCCTGCTGCATTTTATTACGGCTTACATTAAATGATTTACGCAAAAACTTGAACATCTCCTCTTCCACCACAGTAAGGTTTTCTTTCTTAGCCATAAAACGGTACACCGATTTGGTGAGGTATTCCATCAGTTCGTAATTCTTTAATTCGTAATGCGCCATCAGGTGCATAAGGCGGCTGTAACTTTGTAAATCACTCCTTACCTCTGTGTTTTCGTTAATAATTTTTTGCAGGTAATCAATGCAGGTGCCATAATCCCCGCTGCCAAAATACATACTGGCAATTTTATAATTAATCACCATTATACGGTGTTCATCAATAAATAATTCATACTCTTTTATCTTCTCTAAAATGTACGGTACCAACAAAAGCCCCTGTTTAAAAGTGCCCAGCATATTATGCTGATTTATTTTTGCGCTGTAAATATAAACAAAGGCCTGCGTTCGAAAATTATCATGCAGGCGCACCCTGTCACTTTGTGCAAATTTTTCAAAATTTTTAAGTGTGCTGTCAAACTTTTGGTAATTGCGTAAA
>NZ_JANPCM010000543.1:0-4745 GCF_031430955.1 Ferruginibacter sp. | reverse complement strand
AATGAAGTGTTGCCTGCCCTTTCGCCCAAACCATTAATGGTACATTCAATTTGTCTTGCACCGGCAATTATACCTGCAATACTGTTGGCAGTTGCCAACCCTAAATCGTTATGGCAATGGCAACTGATAATTGCTTTATCAATATTGGGTACATTATTAACTAAGTATGCAATTTTTTCGCCGTATTGGTGTGGCAAACAATAGCCGGTTGTATCAGGAATATTTACAACCGTTGCACCTGCTTTAATTACCGCTTCAATCACCCTTGCTAAATATTCGTTCCCCGTTCTTCCTGCATCTTCGGCATAAAATTCTATATCATCGGTATATTTTCTGGCCCACTTAACCGCCTGAACAGCTCTTTCTAAAATCTCGTCCTGTGTGGCGTTAAATTTTGCTTTGATGTGAGAATCGGAAGTACCGATACCAGTGTGTATCCGTGGACGTTTTGCATGCTTAATGGCTTCGCCTGCGGCCTCAATATCTTTTTGCACTGCACGGCTTAATGCACATACAGTTGCTTTAGTAATTACTTTAGAAATTTCGGTAACCGATGCAAAATCGCCGGGGCTGCTTATTGGGAAACCTGCTTCAATAATATCCACTCCCAAATCTTCTAATTGAAGCGCCAGCTCCAATTTTTCACTGGTAACTAATTTACATCCCGGCACCTGCTCGCCGTCCCTTAAAGTAGTATCGAAAATATGAATTTTGTTGCCTGGCATAGCTTAAAAAAATTTATTAAAACAACCGGTTATTTATTTTATATAATAACTTGCCCTAAATTTACTTCAACAGCAGTTAAGCAGGAAATCAAAAGGGAAAGGTTTTTACGTTTTATAACTCCCCCAATTTTCGCCAAAATGCTTACCTGTATTGACTTTTAAAGATTTTCAATTACGATGCCCAACCGCAATACAGATACCTTATTTCAGTTAGTAAAATCGCTTGGCAAGAGTGAAAAGCGCAATTTTAAACTTTATATTAAAAGAAACACTTCATCAGAAGAATTAAAAATTGTACAGCTTTTTGATGCTTTAGATAAAATGGACGACTATGATGAAGCCATTATATTAAAGAAAAATAAAAGTATAAAAAAACAACAGCTCAGTAATTTAAAAGCCCATTTATACAAAGAAATTCTATCAAGCCTGCGGTTGATAACGGATGAAAGCAATATTGACATTCAACTGCACGAACAGATGGATTATGCCCGTATTTTATACAACAAGGGATTGTACCTGCAAAGCCTGAAAGTGCTGGACAAATTAAAAGAACAGGCAAAGGGTTTTAACCAGCTCACCTATCTGCAGCAAGCGCTTTTTTTTGAAAAAAAAATTGAAGGACTATACATTACCCGTAGCCTTAAAAACCGGGCCGAGGAATTAAGCATAGAGGCTGATGAAGTAAATAAAAGTTTATCCAATATATCTAACCTGAGTAACCTGGCGCTGCAATTGTATGGCTGGTATATTAAAAATGGTTTTGCACGTGATGATGCAGAAGAAGAATCAGTAAAAGTTTTTTTGAATGCAAACCTGCCGGAAAATGTGCAGCAACTTAACAGTTTTTATGAAAAACTTTACCTGTACCAATGCTATTGCTGGAAGGCTTTTATTCGCCAGGATTTTTTACAATATTACCGTTACACACAAAAATGGGTAGATCTTTTTGAAGAAGAACCTTATATGATTGCCATAGAAAGTGGCCACTATATTAAAGGCATGCACAACCTGATGGGATCGCATTTTAATTTAGGTAATTATAAAAAATTAACAGAAACATTAAAACAGTTTGAAAAATTTTGCAAGAGTACAACTGTATTGCAAAATCAAAATAATATTATCCAGTGTTTTTTGTACCACTCAATTTCTCTTTTAAACAAATACTTTTTAAGCGGCAATTTTTCCGACGGGTTATTACTGATTGAAGGAATAGAAGAAAAATTAACTGCCTACGAACTGTATATCGACCGCCACCGCATTTTAGTAATTTATTACAAAATTGCCTGCATGTATTTTGGTGCCGGCGATTTTGAAACCACGATAGATTATCTTAATAAAATAATAAACTGGAAAGTTGATTTACGCAACGACCTGCAATGCTATGCCCGTTTATTACACCTTATTGCTCATTACGAATTAGGCAACCTGCAACTGCTGGAATATTTGGCCAAATCTGTGTACCGCTTTATGGCCAAAATGCATAACCTTAGCGTGGTGGAAGAAGAAATGTTTAAATTTTTACGCAAAGCTTTAACCGTACCTGCCAACAAATTAAAACCCGAATTTGAAAAGCTGTTGCACAAATTAAAGCAGTTTGAAAACAAGCGTTTTGAAACCAGGGCATTTATGTATTTAGATGTGATATCGTGGTTGGAAAGTAAAATTAATAATGTAAAAGTGCAGGATGTAGTGCAGGGGAAGTATTTGAGGAGGAAGTAGAATCCACCTATCAGAAATTTATTCTGGTTCTTTCACCAGATCAAATGAATGATCTTTTGCATTATCATTTGTCCGTGGTATAAAATTATTTTTGGAAAGTACAATTGAACTCTTTTCATTATTCAAATAAAAATCTAATGAAGGCATTATACCATCCAGATCAAGAGCAGCATACCCTATCATTTGATCTTGCTTAACTTTATCTCCTTTTTTTACCATTACTGATTTAAGGTTGGAATAAGTAAAAAACAATTTACCTTTTTGCACAATTACTACTTTCATATCTTCAATATCAATAACAGTTGAAACCTCTCCTTCGCCTACAGAAAAAATAGTGTTGTCTTTTGATTTAAAAGTTGTAAATAAAGTTGATAAACGTACAGGTGTATTTCCATCATGGTAATCTATCGAAACAATATCATTCATCGGCATAAAAAATTTTGGCTTAGTTAACGAAGTTTTATTCTCCTCCATCGCCTTCTTCAACTCCATCTCAAACTCCTCCCCGTTCAACTCTGCTTCAAAAAATTTCTTGTAACCGGTTTTAGTATTTACCATTATAGTTGCAGGTATAACACCGCTCCAGGCTTTATCAATCATCGGACAAAAATAATCGGCATCGGTTTCATCAAGCCAGGCAATGTTGGTGGTAAAATTATTTTTAGCAGCAAATCTTGCAATTCTTTTGGGATAAAAAGAAGGCAGGTCTAAACTTACCAACAGCAATTTTACTTTTTCGTTTTTATATTTATTGGCAATTTTTATAAAACCCGGTATTTCTGCCACACAGGGTTTACAAAATGTAGCCCAAAAATTTATTACATATACCGTATCATTTTTATTACTGAAATTTTTTATAACATCAGCCATCTTTAATTTAGGAATTTGCTGTGCTGCAGCAACGATAGCAAAACAAAAAAATGCAATTACAAAGGCAGTCTTTTTAATCATGCTTTAAAAATACGGAGAAATGCCGGATTGAGTTTATGCCGCCTGTTAAAATAAACCCTAAATAAAAATGTAAAAGAAAAATAGCCACGGATTAATCTGTGAAAATCTGTGTAATGGGTGGCAAAAAAAATCTTCACAGAAGACTTCCAAATAGCTTTTGGCTAATCACTCATTTCAGGTTAATTTTGCCACTCCATAAAAACAGTTAATGCGGCAACCGCTTTAATTAATTAATAAATAAACAAATTAACGAACCAATGGCATACGACGTAATAGTGCTGGGCAGCGGCCCCGGCGGTTATCCTGCAGCAATAAGAGCAAGTCAGTTAGGTAAAAAAGTAGCAATAGTAGAAAAAGAAAGTCTCGGCGGCATTTGCCTTAACTGGGGTTGCATTCCTACCAAAGCCTTATTAAAAAGTGCCCAGGTATTTGAGTATGCCAAGCATTCAAAAGATTATGGTATCAATATTACCGATCCTACGGCAGACTTTGGTGGCGTTATTGGCCGCAGCCGTGGTGTAGCAGATAAAATGAGTAAAGGCATTCAATTTTTAATGAAGAAAAATAAGATTGATGTGATAATGGGTTTTGGTAAACTGATTGCCCCTGGCAAATTAGAAATTACTGCAGCCGATGGTACAAAAAAAGTAGAGGAAGCAAAAAACATAATTATTGCAACCGGCGGCAGGGCAAGAGAATTACCGAGCCTGCCGATTGATGGTACAAAAATAATTGAGTACCGCAAAGCAATGAGTTTACCTACACAACCCAAAAGCATGATCATTTGCGGAAGTGGTGCAATAGGAAGTGAGTTTGCTTATTTTTATAACAGCATGGGTACAAAAATTACCATGGTAGAATTTATGCCACGCCTTGTACCTGTAGAAGATGAAGACATCAGCAAAGAACTGGAAAAGCAATTTAAAAAACAGGGCATGACGATTATGACCAGCAGCGAAGTGCTGAGTGTGGACACCAGTGGTGCAGGCGTAAAAGCGAAAGTAAAAACTGCAACAGGCGAAGTAATTTTAGAAGCAGATGTTTTATTAAGTGCTGTGGGTGTTGTTGCCAATATTGAAAATATTGGGCTGGAAGCTTTAGGCATTAAAACAGAAAAAGGAAAAATTGTTGTTGATGCCAATCAGCAAACTGCAGTAAAAGGAATTTACGCCATTGGCGATTGCACACCCGGTCAGGCTTTAGCACACGTTGCGGCAAAAGAAGGTATTAATGCGGCAGAACATTTAAGCGTTCATCATCCTGAACCTTTATATTATAATAATATTCCGGGTTGTACCTATTGCTCACCCGAAATTGCAAGCGTAGGTTATACTGAAAAAGCGGCCAGGG
>NZ_JANPCM010000542.1:0-4219 GCF_031430955.1 Ferruginibacter sp. | reverse complement strand
TGGTTTTATGATTGGCTTAACCAATTATACCGATCAAACAACAGCTACAACAAGTGTTAAAAATTTAATAGCACAAGTTAGCGGGGCTACAAAAAATGGTAAGTTAAAAGCCTATCTTAATTATTCTGGTTTTGCAGGTTCTGATGAAGGCGCAAATCCCAGCGGTTTAAAATCATTAAATCAAATTGATTTGGTGGTATTAGGCACCATCACCAGTAAATTTAATATTGGTTATAATGGAACAGTGCAATCAAGAAAACCTGTTACCGGTAGCACAGGCAGCTGGATAGGTAATGCATTGTATTTAAATTTTGATCCAACAGATAAACTGGGCATTACTTTAAGAAGTGAATACATCAGCGATGATAAAACAGTTTATTTTCCTGCAAAAAGTATTTTTGCCAACACACTTTCTGTAAACTGCAAAATTGGTCCACTAACTATTATTCCTGAAGTAAGATTTGAAAATGCACAGAGTACTATCTTCTTAAAGGATAATGGCTCTGGCACAAAATCTACTGCAAGTGCATTAATAGCAGCAGTGTATAAATTTTAATTATCTTTTTTCATATAGCAAGCAATCGTTAAAAGGGCCTCTATTTCTATAGAGGCTCTCTATTTTTTTAATAAGAAGAGAATATTCATAAGCTATTCATCAT
The DNA here is from genome assembly GCF_031430955.1 of Ferruginibacter sp. Lineage (GTDB taxonomy): Bacteria > Bacteroidota > Bacteroidia > Chitinophagales > Chitinophagaceae > Ferruginibacter. Next base: position 3,560 of record NZ_JANPCM010000542.1, on the reverse strand, counting down.
TCTTCACTTCCTCTGTTGCATTAAATGCACCGCCGGAGCCGTCTGATTCGGCTTCATCTTTTTCACCCTTCTTTTTATTTACTTTTTCTCCATCAGTAATATTAACTCCAGCAACTTTTTTTTCAAGAGCTGTTTTTGGTGTTATTATTTTTTCTGTAGCGCTGCCATTGGGAAAACCGGGAAAATCCTCATCAATTTTATGGTCAGGATTTTTTTGAATATCTTTTTTATCCTTCATCGGACTGGTATTTTTTTTCATATTGTTTTTTTATAACACTGATAATCCTGTGCCAAATAATTGTATATCAGTAAAATTTATTTTCATGCCAATCACTTTGCACAAGTATTTAAATTTAAAGGCATGATATTAGTAGATAATTCTGTAAAAAATAGCACCATTAGCACTTACAATCGGTTTGAATAAAATGGATCAATAAATTATTTGTATAATGAACGGTAACCAAAAAACAAATCAACCAAATGAACTTTTCGAAATGCTGCCGCAGGCAATAGCAGCATTGAAAAAAAATATAATTGATCCCATTTTTGGAGAAACTAAAACTGATAAATACGCTAACGAAAGGCCGCCATTACGTTCGGAATTATTTACTGCAGAGCAACTGGAACAACATGCCAGAGCAATTTCCAGAAAACACCAGCTTATATCTGCTCACCCATCAGAACAATTATTAAAACGCCTCGCCGAAAATGAAAATATTTTACTGGAGGTACATGCAGCATTAACCGATGCTATAAAAAACAATAACCGCATTGTGCCGGCAGGCGAGTGGTTATTAGATAATTTTTATTTAATTGAAGAGCAAATTTATACCGGGAAAAAACATTTACCCAAAGGTTACAGTAAAGGATTACCTCAACTTTTAAAAGGCGAATCGGCGGGATTACCACGGGTTTACGATATAGCTGTGGAAATAATTTCCCACAGTGATGGGCATATAGACCTTAAAAGCCTTATTAGTTTTGTTACCGCTTATCAAACCAATACTTTTTTAAAACTGGGCGAATTGTGGGCCATCCCCATTATGTTAAGGCTGGCTTTAATTGAAAATTTACGCCGCCTTTCAATACAAATTGCCAGCGATATCATTAATAAAACACTGGCCAATAAATGGGCCGATAAAATGATTGATGCTGCAGAAAATGATCCTAAAAATTTAGTGTTAGTAATTGCAGATATGGCAAGGAGCGAACCGCCGATGGACAGTTCTTTTATTGCAGAACTCACCCGTCGTTTGCAGGAAAAAGGTAATGCACTTTCGCTGCCATTAAATTGGATAGAACAACGATTATCGGAAGAAAGCCTTACCAGTAATGAGCAAATTCATTTAGAAAATCAAAAGCAGGCAGCCGACCAGGTATCAATCAGCAACAGCATCAGCAGTCTAAGATTTTTAAACACTACCGATTGGAGAGAGTTTGTAGAAAATACCAGCATTGTAGAGCAGGTACTGCGGCATGATGTGGACAGCGTATACCAACAAATGGATTTTCATACACGTGATAACTACCGGCATGCGGTGGAAAAAACTGCCAAATACAGTAAGCTTACAGAAAACGAAGTAGCAGAAATTGCTATCCAACTGGCAAAAAATAATGAAGGAAAACAAGAACACCTGAGGCAACAGCATGTGGGTTATTATTTAACGGGAAAGGGGTTGGCGCAATTGCAGCGGCATGCAAAAATGTGTTGTACAAAGGCTGACTCATTAAGAATTTTTTTTAATAAAGCCCCCTTCCTTATGTATGCCGGTGGCATAGTGATAATAACATTTTTAATAAGCTGGGGTTTAATTTGTGCCATTTTTCATGAAGGATTAGCACAATGGCAAATGATAATTGTGGGAATTATTATTTTATTAGCTACAAGCCGTTTATCGCTGGCAGTTGTAAATTGGTTATCTACTTTATTGGCAAAACCTTTTTTATTACCGAAGATGGATTTTTCAAAAGGTATTCCACTGCAACACCGTACCATGGTGGTAATACCTACAATGCTTACATCTGCCGCAGGCATCAATGAATTAATAGAAGGCATTGAAGTACGTTTTTTAGCTAACAGAAACGAGCATTTGCAATTTGCTTTGTTAACCGATTTTAAAGACGCAAAAACTGAAATACTTCCCGAAGATGAAATGCTTTTATTCAACCTGCGTAATAAAATAGTTGAACTCAACAGAAAATACGACAGGCAAACCAATGATACTTTTTTTCTTTTTCACCGGCCACGAAAATATAATGCAAAAGATAAAATATGGATGGGCTACGAACGTAAACGTGGTAAACTGGCCGAATTAAATGCGTTGATACAGGGCAACGGCAAACAATATTTTTCGATGATAATTGGGGAAGCGGCTGTGTACACCGCAGTAAAATATATTATAACACTCGATACCGATACACAGTTACCGAGAGATGCTGCATGGAAGATGGTGGCTACTATGGCTCATCCGCTTAACCAGGCATTTTATTCTGCAAAGAAAAAAAGAGTAACAGAAGGCTATACTATTTTACAACCAAGGGTGAGTAATAGTTTACCGGGTAATAAAAGTTCGTTATATGCAAAAATACATGGTAACGAACCAGGTACCGATCCCTACACCAAAGCAACTTCAGATGTTTACCAGGATCTTTTTAAAGAAGGCTCTTTTATTGGAAAAGGAATTTATAATGTTGCTGCATTTGAAGAAACCCTGCATAATGTTTTTCCTGATAATTCAATTTTAAGTCACGATTTGTTAGAGGGTTGCTATGCCCGTTCTGGGTTAATTACCGATGTACAACTGTATGAAGAATATCCCAACCGTTACAGCGCCGATATGCAGCGCCGCCACAGATGGATACGTGGCGACTGGCAAATTGCTAACTGGATGTTACCTTTTGTGCCAGGCCCGAATAAAAAAATATTACGAAACCCATTAAGTTTATTATCTAAATGGAAAATCGCAGATAACATCCGCCGGAGTTTAATACCGCAGGCTTTATTGTTGTTGTTATTGTATGGCTGGATAATTTCTTCTATGCCGTTGTTTTGGACCATGACAGTTTCGCTGATTGTATTGTTGCCATCGGTAATTAGTTTTTGCTGGTCGTTGTTTACGAGGCCGGAGGATGTAATTTTTTCGCAGCATTTTATTTTTTCTTTTCGTGCTGCAAGCAATCAGTTTTATCAGCACCTGATTGAACTTTGTGCATTGCCTTACGAAGCAGCCTGCAATACAGATGCTATACTGCGTACTTTATGGCGCATGTTTATCAGTCATAAAAATTTATTGCAGTGGAACCCTTCTCATAACACTAACAATAATCAAAAAACAATACTGGCTGCTTATGTAGAAATGTGGTTTGGGCCACTCCTTGCCGTTACTATCTTTTTATATTTGACTTTATATAATCCTTTTGCTTTAATTTTTGCTGTACCCTTTATTGCAGTATGGATCATTGCGCCATTTGTAACCTGGTTTATAAGCCGTGTTAGCACAGGTAAAATAGCTGTGGTCACCGATGCTCAAACAATTTATTTAAGATTACTGGGACGAAAA
>NZ_JANPCM010000541.1:0-10355 GCF_031430955.1 Ferruginibacter sp. | reverse complement strand
TTGTAAATCGTTCTTTGATTAGCAGTTATCACTGCCCCCATTTCTGTTGGCGATGCTTTTTCTTTTTTCATCAGCTGTACTGCATACGCATGATGTGCAGGTGAAGAGAGCAAATAAAATTTTGCCGGATTATCTTTCTTTTTACTTTTAAAAGAAACTTTTTGTTTGCCTTTGCCAATGTATAAACAATCGAGTTTATTTACATCGTACGCTTTGCCATCCACTTTTATTTCTCCATCACCTCCAACATTTATTACCCCAAGCTCTCTTCTTTCTAAAAAATAATTTGCTTTAAGTGCGTCGTAAGTAACTAGTGTAATAGTTTTATTTACCGGTACTGCACCACCAATCATAACTCTGTCGTAGTGTGTGTACACAAAATTTATTTCATCATGCTTCATGATGTTTTGTACTAAAAAATTACTGCGTAGTTCTTCGGCATTCATGCGGCTTACTTCGGCAGGGCTGTTGTGAAATCGTATTTGCAAGGCCTCACCCCCGTTCCCTCTCCCGGAGAGAGGGAGGCCAGGCTTTTTATCTTTACTAATCTTTTGTAGTGACATATTTTTATTTGTTCATTTTAAAACATTATATAATTATTAGCCACCTACTATCCTTCCAATTTCTCTTCTTTATTTCCCTCTCCACCATCCGGCGGAAGGATAGGGGGGGCACTATCTTCCCATCCATCCACCATCAACCGTTACAATTGTTCCATTCATATAATCGCTTGCTTTGCTGGCAAGAAAAACGGCAACCCCTTTAAAATCTTCGGGCTCACCCCAACGGTTGGCCGGTATCCTGTCTAAAATGGATTTGCTACACAGAGGATCGTTGCGTAATGCTTCGGTATTACCGGTAGCAATATAACCCGGTGCAATACCATTTACATTAATACCTTTACCTGCCCACTCATTTGCAAATGCTTTTATTAAACTGGCAATAGCGCCTTTGCTTGCTGCATAGCCCGGCACATTTACACCACCCTGAAAACTTAATAATGATGCAGTGAAAATAATTTTGCCACTTCCCTGTGTAATCATTTTTTTCCCAACTTCACGTGTGATAATAAATTGTGCATCCAGATTTATTGCAATTACTTTATCCCAAAATTCGTCATTGTGTTCTGCAGCTGGGTTACGCATTATGGTGCCTGCATTATTTACCAAAATATCTATCTGCTTATTTTCTGCAACAACTTTTTCCGTAAAATTTTTAAGAGAAGTTCTATCTTCAAAATTGCATTGGTAGGCTTTAAAATTTTTACCTAATGTATTTACTTCTTTTTCTACTTCGCTGCCGCTCAGCGCAAGATTTGCAGATACGCCAATAATATCAGCACCTGCTTCGGCTAAACCAATGGCCATTGCTTTGCCAATGCCTTTGTTGCATCCGGTAACCAACGCTGTTTTTCCATTAAGCTTAAACTGTTCTAAAATATTCATTTATACAATCGTTTACGGAGTTCAATTTTACCATTATATTTCAAGGGAAAAAACTATTAAAAGGGCTTTATTTACGCAATCGTTCCCGATAACGTTTACTTAAAAAAATCTCTATTCATTTGCAAGAAAATTACACCTGAACCACTTTCATTTCTTTATTACTCTGGTATGCTTTTTCAATTATTGCAATTACATTTTTTCCCTCTTCGGCACTAACCGGCAAACCTGCTCCTGCTGTTAAAGATTGATAAATACCATTGTAATACTCCATGTAATTTCCGTTTTCGGATGGCAGATATTCCCGGATCACATTACCATCTTTTTCAGTGTGCAATAACCCTTTTTCATTTTCAGGCTCTTTACCCCAGTCTTTTGCATCAGGTGTTAAACCATTTTGCAAAGCCAACTCCTGCACATCTGTACGTGGTTTTATAAAAGAACCTTTTGTACCATGCAAAATATAAGAAGGCAATGCTTCTCTTACCACATAACTTGCTTTTATCCTTACCCGTAAGTTTGAATAAAACAGGATCAGCTCCATGTAGTCATCTACCAGCGAAATTTTTCTTACAATATCAATATCTGCAAAAATGGAATGCGGCATACCAAATAAACACAAAGCCTGATCGATTAAATGAGCACCCAGATCGTATAGCAAGCCTGTGCCAGGGCCGGGAGTTTCTTTATGCTGCTTGGGGCTTAACTCTTCTTTGTACCTGTCGAAATGAAATTCAGCTTCTACAATTTCTCCTAATAAATTTTCATCGACTACTTTTTTTATAATTTTAAAATCGCTGTCGTACCTGCGATTTTGGTAAACAGAAAGCATTTTCTTTTTCTCTTTTGCCAAAGCAATTAAGTAGTCGCACTCTTTTACAGTAAGACAAAATGGTTTTTCTACGATTACGTTTTTACCTGCCAGTAAAGCTTTTTGTGCATAATCAAAATGGGTATAGTTGGGTGTATTTACTATTACTAATTCAATTGCTTTATCGTTTAGTAATGCTTCGTAAGTATCAAAAGATTTTATGCCGGGATATTTTTGTGCCGCTATTTTTTTTGATCTTTCCCAAACACCATATAACTCAAACCCTTTATGCAAATGTAAAAATGGTGCATGAAAAAGATGGCCACTCATGCCAAAAGAACATATAGCTGTTTTAATAATTTGCATAATCGTTTTTTAACCCACAATTAAATATGAAACTGCTTTGTAGTTTTTGTTTTGCCATTGACAGTTCGACAAGCTCAGTACACAGATTAACGCAGATTTTTTGTTTTTGGCTTATATTAATTCGTGTAATCCGTGGCTACTGTTTTTTCTGCGAAGCAGTAAAAACTACGCATTAGCCAAAGCCCTGTCTAAATGCACATATCCACCATCTACATAAACCAATTGGCCAGTTGTATGGCTCGATTTAGAAGACAATAAAAATGCTGCAGCATTAGCAATTTCTTCTGCGGTCGTCATCCTGTTCTCCAATGGAATTTTAGCTTCTATTTCTTTTAATTTTTGTTGAGGGTTGGGTAATGTTTCAATCCACTTTTCGTATAAAGGAGTAAAACATTCTGCTACCACAACTGCATTTACCCTTATACCATACTTCAGCAACTCCACCGCCCATTCCCTTGTTAAAGCATTGCGGCCACCATTACTTGCTGCATAAGCAGATGTATTGCCCTGGCCGGTATCAGCAGTTTTTGATGTAATATTTACAATGGCCCCTTTTGATTTTTTTAATTCGGGTAAAGCATAATGTGCCAGCAAATAATAATGCACTAAATTTTTATGGAGAGAAGCAATAAATTTTTCATAATTACCACTCTCTAATCCAACACCGTCATTCACGCCTGCGTTGTTAACCAACCCATCAATTTTATTAAATTTTTCTATTACTTTTTTTATTGCCAGTTCGCATGCTGAAGGATCGGATAATTCTGCTACCACCTGGAAAGCTTTGCCACCTGCTGCTTCCACGGCTGCAACCGTTTTTAAATTATCTTCCCCATTGCGGCCAATGATGACCGGTATAGCACCTTCTGCTGCAAGCACTTTTACAATGCCTTCGCCAATACCTTTTGCGCCACCGCTTACAACAATTATTTTATCTTTTAAATTCAAGTCCATCTTTTATCCGGTTTAAACCTTTATATCACTTTATTGAATCGCAATTTGCAATTTGACAAATTTATTATAATTCACTGTCCTGTACTGCCATTAAACTTTACAATCTATTCAGCCATTTATTCAGTCTTTCCAGCCAGTTATCATCTGTTGTTTTATTTACCATACCAAACCCATGGCCGCCTTTGGGGTACAAATGCATTTCGGCTGGTACTTTATTTTTTATACAGGCTTCATAAAAGCGTAAACTGTTTTGCACCGGCACTGCACCGTCATCACCGGCATGTACTAAAAAACACGGCGGCGTATTTTTATCAACCTGCAATTCGTTGCTAAAAAATATTGTTTTTTCTGCGGATGGTTTTGTGCCCACTAAATTATTTCTGGAGCCATTGTGCATAATGGCACTATCGAAACTTATTACCGGGTAAATTAAAATTGCAAAATCGGGGCGAACAGAAGTGGTATCTGTATTTGCTGCATCGGCTTTAAAATTAAAATGTGTAGCTGCTGTTGATGCTACATGCCCTCCGGCAGAAAACCCCATAATACCAATTTGATTTTTATTGATGCCCCACTCTTTTGCATTTGTCCTTAGCAATCTTATTGCCTGTTGTGCATCCTGCAATGGCGCAAGGCTTTTATCAATGTTAGTGGTATCATCTGGCAGGCGGTATTTTAAAACAAAAGCCGTAACTCCCCAGCGGTTTAATTCTTCAGCAACTTTTGTTCCTTCTTTATCAAACGCTAAAATACTGTAGCCTCCGCCCGGGCAAATAATAACAGCTTTACCATTTGGTTTTGCAGCTTTAAAAATAGTAAGCGCAGGGTTACTTACTTTGGCAATACGTGTTACATTATCACGAAATATTGAATTCTCTTTATCAGGTGCAAGTTTAGAATTTGGAACAGCATCTTTATACAAAGAAATTTGCAGTGGTGCTTTTTGTGTAAATGCTTTATTATCGAAAGCTTTAGATTTCATTGCTGTAAACCAGGCAGTGTCTGATATATTTTTATTTAATGAAAAAATATTTTTTACTGAATATAATTTTACTTCTTTATCATTTAATTGTTTTGTCCATTTAGCCCTTTGTGCGATTGCAGCACCACTGCCTGTATTTTTATACTCTGCATAAAAAACAGTTTTTTCATTTTCCGCATTATTCCAGTTGTCCCAGCCTTCGGGTGCAATTGTTTTGGGTAAATCACAACGAATAAAAACTGTTTTAGCATTTGCCCGCCATGGCCTTCCCAAATATAATTTTGTTACAGAAGAATCACCTATAATTTTACAATCAATAAAAATAAAACCATAGCTTTTACCTGCCGTAGTGCTGGCTGCTGTTATAAATGAATTTGTTTTTGCCCTGATAGTACAATTTTGAAATACTGCTGTTGCCGGCCCAAAAATAAAATCAGTTGTACCTTCAATATAACAACTCTCAAAAAGCTGGTGGGCATTTTCTCCGCTGGCAAAAATAGTATCCTGGTTGCCCAAAAATTTACAGTTTTTAAAAACAGCTTTATCTGCATCAACATACAATGCCAATGCCTGGCCAACCTGCCCGGCATTATTTGCAAACGTAATATTCTCTGCCCTAAAACGGTTACCGGAAATTTTTGCTGTGTAAGATGTAAATGTGGTGTGTTTTCCTTTGCCTGAATAGTCATTAAAAATTATGATAGTACTGTCTACATTTTCGCCAACAAAAGCTACATCGGTATTATTTGCAGGCAATTCTATTTTTTCGTTGTACACACCATTTTTAATATACAAAGTAATTGGCGCTAACGGATAAACCCTGATGGCATCAATAGCATCCTGAATAACTGTGTAATCGCCGCTGCCATCTTTAGCTACAGTAAAAACATATTTATATTGTTGTGGGTTGGAAGTTTGAGAAAAAAGTTGAGCCGCAAAAAACATCAGCAGCATTATGAGAAAAGAAAATTTTTTCATCCTGGTTTTTATTTATTGCCGAATGTTTTTTAACTATGCCTTATCAAATTTATACACTTATTAGTAAATGTTATTTCATTTACTAATTGTTTTAAAAAAATAATCGGTTGCAATTACAATTTTTATTTGCAGAATATTTAACAACTAAATATTTTCTGATTTATTAAAAAGGCTGCCTCAAATAAAGGCAGCCTTTTTAAAAAATAAGGATAAAACTAATAGCCCGGGTTTTGTTTTAGTTTACCCTGGTAGGCAGCAATAGTTGCCTGGTCGTAAGGTAATAACTCACTTTTACCGGGTGTAAAATAAAATGCCATGGCCTGAAATAATGGTTTGTTACCTGTACCATCAACATCAAGCACATTGCCGGTAAGGTTTTGTGCCCAGTCTGTTCTTACCCATTTTGTTGCTGCTGCACCCGATGCAGGCGCTGTACCAATTGCTGCAGCAGGCGGCACCTGCGTTGGCCTCCAGAAAGGTTGTTTGCTAACACTGTCGGTTGTGGTGTAATAAACAATTTCTTCTCCAATATTTTTAATATAAACATATTGCGGTACATAAGTGTATGGTGCAACCCTGTCACGTATCTGCTGAATTTTATTTCTTGCATCAGCAATTTTTGCGCCTAATAAATTCCAGCGTAATAGATCATATTTGCGAATACCCTCATGACCAAATTCTAAAAAACGTTCGTTAGTAATGGCTACAAAAAAACTATCTTTTGTTGAAGGTGTAATTCCAATTAATGAGGTATTGCCGCGGTATGCTCTTTTTCTAACTTCTTCAAAAGCGTCTTTTGCTAATTGTGTTGGGCCATTATTAATTTCATTCACTGCTTCGGCATACATTAATAATACATCCGAAAAACGAATCATGCACCAGTTGTAACCGGGGTTTAATGCAGTACCCGGCAGCAATGGAATTCTCCAGTCTCTCCTGTATTTACCTGTATTTAATTCTCCCAAACGGCGTTGCCCTTTTATGTTAGATACTGTTGGCACCTGGTAATGTGTTATGGTAATATCACGCCTTGTATCAACAGAATCGAAAGCATAAAAAAAGTTGGGCAGCATTTGAATACCCCCGCCGCCAGCACCATAACGTGATGCTGCATTTACAGTTGGGCCATCATAGTTACCCATACGGCTGTCGCTGTTTCCGTTACCTCCACCAGCACCCACTTCAAAAATTAATTCTCCCTGCGGATCGTACACAAAAGAAGTTACATTTCTCCAAACATTTTCATAATTGGGATTAAGGGTATGCTGTGTTCTGTTAGCCATTAATTCTTCACATTCCAGTTTGGCAATTTGGTAATACGCAAGATAATTACTGCCACGTTCCATTTGCCCGTTGCTGCGTAAAGAAAATCCACCGCGGAACAAAGCAATTTTGGCACGTAATGCCATTACTGCTCCTTTTGTTATGCGTTCGTTTCTTGTACCAGCGTCTAACCGCCATGGCACTAATGATTTTGCGGTTGCCAGATCTGCTAAAATTTTATCGTAAGTAGAATCCCTGTTAACAGCCGGTGGAAATAAATCGGTTTGTTTATAAGCCGGTATCATTGGTGCAGGTACATCGCCCCAGTTTCTTATCAATTCAAATAAAAATTGTGCCCTCAGGGTAAGCGCTTCTCCGTATAATCTTTTTACAGCTGCCTGATCTGCTGCAATACCTGAAGTATATTGCGGCATTAAAGGAATTTGATCAATACATAAATTTGCTTTTTCCAAACCACGGTATAACTGGCGGAACGGGTTTGAAATTTCGGCATTGGTCAATAATAATTGATAGCGGCCAACACCTCTTCTACCGTTATCAATACCGCCGCTAACAATACCTTCATCCGTATCGTAAGGATAATACATATTTATACGGATGCCGTATCCATTATCGCCCTGTAACTCATCATAAACACCAATAAGTGCGCTGGTGGCGTTAGATACATCCGAAAAAGTTTCTGCAATCGTGTATTGAGATTTAGGCTCAACCTCTGTAAATTTTTTACAGCTATTAAAAGTGGCAGCTACAATAAGCATTGTAATAGCTGCACCAATTTGATAAATTTTATTTTTCATACAACAATTATTTATTTTTTTAGAAAGTAACATTTACACCAACTACTATTGTTCTTGATCTTGGATAAGCAGCAAAATCAACACCCGGCGTTAAAGGGTCTGTTCTTCTTGCAGTAACATCAGGATCGTAACCGGTATAATTAGTAATGGTACCCAAATTATTAATTGTACCATAAAACCTGAAGCTGGAAATTTTTGCCTTAGCTGTGATGTCTTTTGGTATGGTGTATCCAATAGTTAAATTATTAAACCGCAGGTAAGATCCATCTTCAACTTCCCAGGAGTGTAACCACCAGCGTTGCACACGAACAGGTGTCCATATTTTTGCATTAGCATTTAATGCAGCAAGTTCTGTTGGGTCGGTTACTCTTTGCCCTGTGGCGTTTATATTTGTCCACCTGTCTTTCATGGTGTTAAGCATATTCAGGTTGGCAAATGCACCATCCGTCCATTCTACTTTATTCGCATTGTAAATATCATTGCCATAAACAAAATTTACAAATACACTTAAATCAAAACCTTTAAAAGCAAACTGGTTGTTCCAGCCCCCGGTAAACTTAGGATTGGCATTTCCAATTACAGTTCTGTCTTTATCTGGAGTTATTTTTCCATCTCCATCTAAATCTTTCCATTTAAGCATACCGGGTTGCGGTGCACCGTAAACGCCGTTAGCAGCCACCCCCGCTTTTAAAGTATAAACCCTTGTTGTGGCATTGTAATCAAAATCGTTAAGCCCATAAAAACCATCCGTAACAAAACCATACATTAAACCGGCAGGTTCGCCAACTTTTACTAAATAATCAGTAACGCCATCACTACCCTGCCAGCCCGAGTTTCTTTCTAACTGCCTTACACCACCCAAACTTTCAACCCTGTTTTTATTAAAGGAGATATTGAAGTTAGACGTCCAGGTAAAATCTTTTTTAGCAACCGGTGTAGCATTAATTTGAAATTCCACACCACGGTTGGATGTAGCCCCAATGTTTTGAATTTGTGAAGTATAACCTGTTGTTGGAGCAATATCAACATTCAGCAATAAATTTTTTGCCGTGTTTTTATAAATATCCATTGTAAACTGCAACCTGTTTTTAAACATAGAAAGATCAATACCAAAATTTCGGGTGGTATTTTCTTCCCATCTTAAATTGGGGTTTGATAATGAGGTAGGTGCAAAGCCGGGTAAAATAGAATGGTTAATGGCATACTGACCTGTTACTCCATATAATTGTAAATAAAGCAGATCGCCAATGCGGTTATTGCCTACAGACCCATAACCAAACCTTAATTTACCATCATCCAGCCACTTTATATTTTCAAATAATTTTTCTTTTGAAAAACGCCACGCTGCTGAGCCCGAAGGGAAAACAAGGTTACCATTGCTTGCACCAAATTTAGATGACCTGTCGGAACGTAAATTAAGTGTGAGCAGATATTTGTCATCATAAGCATAATTCATTCTTCCAAAAAAAGAAGCAATACGGCTTGCCGGGTTGATAAAAGTGAATGGTAACGGTTGCGAAGAGCCTGTTGGTGCAGAACCAAGCCCCATATTTGCCAACGCTTTTTCCGGAGATATATCAGCAGGAAAATAATTAGTTTGAAAAAAAGAATTTTGAACCCTTACGTCTACAATCTCCTCTCCCACCAACAAAGTAAGATCGTGATGTTTTCTATAATTATTTACTGAATACTGCAATGTATTAGAATTACTGATGCTCCTGTTATTCTGTTGGCCAATTGAAGCAACGGGTAATGATGCTGCATTACGTGCCGTACCTGTTATTTTACTGTAAAAAAGATCCTGTTCGGTAACGGTGTTATCAAAACCCAATGTACTGCGGAAAACAAGATTTTTTAAAATATTATAATTAAAATAACCGGTTAAATAAGTTCCTTTGGTGAATTGCCTCCTGTATTCTGCCTGTGTTAAAATAACAGGGTTGGTTTGACCTGCAGACGCTAAATAATAAGCTTCGTCAAAATCATCTATACCACCAGTTGCAGTAGGTAACTCAAACGGACGATAAGTAATTGCATGGCGCAAACGGTTGGTAGTTCTGGTACCGCTGTTGGTAGTGCCTGCACCTCTTATTGTTTGATCGAGATAACGGGCTGTTATTCCCACTTTTGCTTTATCAGAAACTTTATGATCTAATTTAAAATTTACTAAATTTCTATCGAAACCAGATTCTAATAAAACACCATCTTCCCTGTTGGCAGTTACGCTTAAATTAAAAGTGGTAGCCTGGTTACCGCCGTTTACAGAAATATTATGATTTTGATATCTTGCATTGCGGCCAAACACTTCCTGCTGCCAGTTGATGGGTGTTACATTTTTATAATTCTTCAACGTATCCCATGTAGTGCCGTAAGTTTTTGCAAAATCGCTGCTGTCGGTAGAACTTGTTCTCGATCTTTCGTATTGCCAAACTACAAAATCATACGGGCTTAATACTTCCATTTTTTTAGGCAACATCCTTGATCCAAAAGAACCATTATATGCTACTTCAGTTTTTCCTGAGCGGCCGGCTTTTGTTGTAATAATTACAACACCATTTGCAGCCCTTGCACCGTAAATAGCAGTGGTTGATGCATCTTTTAATACATCAATAGTGGCAATATCCTGCGGCGAAATTACAGACAATGCATTTTCTACCTGTACCCCATCAACAATGTACATGGGTGAATTATCCTGTGTAATAGAACCGCCACCTCTTACTCTTATAATGATATCTGCACCC